>JAKAYZ010000148.1 GCA_021816165.1 Planctomycetota bacterium
ATGGCCAACCGCAGTCCGGGCCTGCCCAGATCGGCCAGCGTGCGAACATGGCCAGGGTTGCCGCGTGGCACCATGATCGCCAGATTGTTGGTGGTATAGCTGATCACCGGGCCCCGTAAAATACCGTCGTGAATCAGCGTGAGTATTTTACGCTTTCCGGCGGCATACACATCGGGCCGGACTGTCCAGGTCATGTTGCCAACGGTAATGGTGCCTCCAGCTTTTATTTGTCGGAGCAGGATACCGGGTGGCAGGGTTTCAGCGTAGATCTTGCCTTGAAGCCGCGGGTGAAGTTTTTCAAACGCGGACACCAGTGAAGCCACGGCAAAATAATAGTTGCCACCGATATATAAAACGAGCCGGGCGGTGAATGGATCACCATGAAAATCGGCCAGATCATCCACTTCCGGAACGGTAAAGCGAAGGCCTTTGTGAACGGCGGAATTATTTTTGCCAGCGCCCCAGGGCGGAAATATCCGCTCTTGATAGGCCGGCGGCTGGACCTGGCCATGCCAACCGGTGGACAGATTGCCGCGGGTGTTTGACAAGAGCAGCAGGCCGGCAGCCAAAGCCGCAGTAAGAACCGCGGAAAACCCCAAGAAGCGCATGGAGGACATATCGGACTCCTTATTTGATGTACTCATAGCCAGCCAGTTGCAGCTCCGGAATGGTGGCAACAATGCCAGGTGTGAGGACTACTCCCGGAATCAGGTGGTTGGTAAGGTCCGCAGCGAGTGCCTCATGGGTCAGGTGATCGGGATTATGGCCCTTGGCCATCAGGGCATGCGAAAATTCCCAGATGGCATTGTGGCAGGCCAAAAATACGATCCCGCGTTCCATGAGCAATGGTATACAATTGGCATCAGGCGAGAATAATCCATGCGGATCGTTAAAATCGGCGGTGGATTTGCCTTTTTCGGCGGCGGGAATATTCAAAAACACATTGCGTTTGAATTTATTGCCGATCATGGCCGGCAGATTGTACTTTTCCCAGATCTGCTGCTGGAACAAGGCCAGGTGGCAGGTGCCATGGGTGGCGGATACCGCGAGAAAATTTGGATGCTTAAACGACCAGACCTGGGCGTTGGTGGCGTTGCGCATGAGATTGAGCCACGGACTGGCGACATCGGTGTTGTCCCACACCTGCTTGGGGCCGCTGTGGTAATTAAGCAGCAGTGTAAGGGCTTCATGGTCCCACTGGCTGGGATGAGTAAGGATCATGGGGACGGTTTTGAAATTTCTGCGGCGCGGTGCCCGGGCCAGACTGGCCGTTAAATCTTTGAGATTTCTTGCACCGTGTGGCTCGAGCGGAGCGGCCATCGGCGCCGCGGACGCACCGGCACCGGGCAACGCCAGAAGCGCCGCTCCGGCGATTCCGCCTCTGGCCAACCAAGCCAACATTTTTCGCCGGGGCATGGGGGTTTCCAGCAGAGTAACGGGATGGTCTTTCATGGGTAACTCCTAAAAAAAACGAAAACAACAAGACCGCACATGGCACCGATCCGGCCACAAGCCCATCGGCATGGCTCCAACATCGACCGTCCATCTGCCGTGGGAGGCGTTGACAGAAGGTGGGTCGATTACACCTCATAATTCTACGGTCCCGGCATTGTATAATACAAATAGATGTTATTTATATGAACCATGTGTTTTTATTATAAGTCCGGCCAAACCCCTCGTGGGCCGTAACCACAGAGATGCGGTGCTGACGGAACCGCCAAGGTGCGACATCTACGCCTAACCATCCGCTTTGGCCCGCAACTCGGCGATTGCCTGCATGATGCGGTCGGCAACCTGGTCGAGCGTGGCGTGGTCGTGCTGCCGCGGGGCAATGTGATTAAAACGCAGCGGCGCTCCATAATACAGCCGAAGCGTGCCAGACCTGAAGAAATTCCTGAATCTGCGGCGATGTGGGCGGGTGGAATGCACGTATACGGGTACCACCGGGGCGCGGCTCATCAGGGCCAACGCTGCAATTTCCGTCCGGGCCGGTTCCAGCAGGCCGGAACGGGAGGTGCCACCTTCCGGAAACAGTCCGAGTACGCTGCCGGCCCGCAAGGCCCGCAGGGCCGGCCGAAGGCCTGATGGCTCAGCGGAGCTGCCATGGACAGGGATTGCCTGCCCCCAACGAATCAGCGGTGCCAGGAAGGTGGCATGGCAGTATTCCTGTGCAACCATCAATCGGATCAGCCGGCGCGGACTGCTGACGAACAGGGCCAGGGGGCCAGGCATGGGGCCATGATTGCAGGCAATAATCACGGGTCCCTCGGCGGGAATGCGGCATGGACCGATGCGCCGATAGCCATGCCACACCACCATATAGACGCGAAAAATGCGCAACATAACGGCCTGTCCGGCCGGCAGAGCCTGCCCACGGTAATAGAAAATCACCAAGCCCATGCCCAGCAGCAGCGAAATGGTTCCCATGGCGTAAAGGAGTTTTACCACCGGCACATACATACTGGGCAGGAGTGCCATGGGGATGGTCATGGCAATGAGGCCGCCAGTGGTCACTAGATCTCGCACCCCCATGACCCGGCCGCGCATAAAATCGGGCACAATGCGCTGGAGCAGGGTATCCACACTGATAAACATGATCGACCCGAAACATGCCGCCACCATCAGCCACAACACCATAGCGGGCCAGCTTGGGGCATGGGCGGCCAGCAGCAAACCGATACCCAGCAGCACCACGGACCATCCAATGCCAATTTCCTTAGGAATATTCTGTTTGGCGCGGCTCACGGCCAAGGCCCCGGCAATCATCCCCAACCCGGTCAGGGCCATGGTGAAATACAAATGCCGCGGCCCGAGGTGAAAACGCCTGTGCACGAGGCTGGGCAGACTGTTGAGAATTAAGGTGCTGATAGCAAAAAAGCCCAATTCGAGGCTTATAACCTGGAGCGGTCGGGTATGACGGCGCAGATAGCTCAGGCCCTGGCGCAGGCTGGCGCGCATGGATTTTCCACGGTTGGCCGGGGCCGGCACATCCACGCCGCGTGGCATGCGCATGGCAATGACACACGCAGCAGAGATGCAATATGTAAACGCATCCACATACATGGCGTAGGAAAGGTTGCGGGTTACCAGCCAGCCCCCCACCAGAAAGCCGATCAGGGTCACAATGGTACCCGCCGGATTGATCCAGGCATTGGCCTGCAGCAGTTGTTGCGGATGAACGAGATTGGGCAAAATCGCGGCCCGGGCCGGCGAAAACATTTCCCCAAAAATGGACAGCACCACTTCCGAGCCAAACAGCAGCCACAGCAGTTGCGGTACGGACATCCAGTGCTGCAAGGCCGCGGCAAGCAGCACGGTACGGGCAATAACCACCAGCACCGCCCGCGAGAGATCGCAGGAAATCATGATGCGGCGCCGGGGAATACGGTCGGCGACTATGCCGGCCAGGGGGGCGAGCAGAAAAAACGGCAAAAACATCGCCAGATTCAGTTGGGCAAAATGCTGGGAATCGACCGCTTTCTGGCGGAGAATCACAATGCACAACAACTGCAGCATCACCAGGAAATGAACCCGGTCGCCGAGTACGGATACCACATAAGAACCAAACAGCAGCAGATAATTACGGTTACGGGCCAGCGGCGGGAAGTGTGCCAGAAGGGGTGTTGGAGCCTGACCAGAGTTGATTGTGCCCCGGCCTTGCGCCATCCATGGACTCCAATGAGAAAGATCGGATCAACAACCGCCGCAGGCGGATCAAACACTGTGGAACCTGTGCGGGGGCTTAAGGATCCCCGCGGAACCCGGCAATTACCTGATTGGTAAGGCTGACCGTACGGGCCGGTGTGCGGGACCGCGTATCAGCCTTGCCTGCGGCAATGGCGTGCTGCAATTCGCGCACCCGATTCTGCGAAAGCTCCATCTTCGGATAGCGCACCTCGCGGAAACCCGTGACCGGCTCCGGGACGCGCAAAATATCCAGCCAGAGGTTGTACAGCCAGGGTTCATGAAGTTCGCACGTATCCACCAGGCGGGTGTACCAGTCGCGGTATTCTTTTTCGCGGGCGTGCCACGAGGGCAGCAAGGCGCGCAGCCAGCGGCAATGGCGGAGAATGCGCATCTGCCAGTCCCGGCCTTTGATATGAAAACGGATTTTTACTCCGCCAATTTCAAACTCCGGTTGATTCAGATGCAGGTACTTGATTTTATCGCCATTGGCGGGGTTGACGTTATAACGGCGGCGGTCGCGGCGGTATTTGTCCGGATTGGTGTAGAGCATGGCTACGTATACTTCATCTTTAATCATCATCACCTTGGCCAAATTCCAGATTACGGCGCGGGTGACGGCGAAATTGCGCTGGGCATGGTCCTGCTGGTAGGTTTTAACCACACGCGAAGCGAAGCCACGACCGTAGGGCAGCGTGCCCCATTGGATGGCGTCGAAAAGGCGAATGACATAGTCGCGGCGGGCGGTATCATCCAGATCGGGCATCTGATCCAGGGTGGTGCGGCACAGCCGGCGATACAGCGTGGCATTACGCCGCCCCCACAGCGAACTTACGGTGAGGATATTGGCCTTGCGTTCAATGGCCTGATCCACGGTTTCCACCTGGCGTGGGGCCGCGACGCCGAAAAGATCCGGCCGGAGCACAATTTTCCGCCCGATGTTGAAAGCCCGGTAATTACGCTCGAATTCGCGGCGCACGGCGTGGCGGATGGCCCAGGTGATGCTTTTGTAAGAGACGGGAATAAAGCCCAGTTGGTAAGCCACCCCCAGCATCATGATGTTGGCGTAAAGTTTGGAATCCAGCAGACGTTCGCACAAATCGCCGACATTAAAGCTGAAAAACTGGCCGGGTTTGCACTGTTTTTCGATGATGGCGGCCAGATTTTCCGGAGAAAAGTCGTCCCGACCCAGCAGGGTCAAAATCGTGGGAGTTTTGCCGGTGTTCACCACGGCGTGGGTGAATTTGGGAGAGGCCACACGAAGATAATCCGTGGGGGAAATGGCGCGGGCGGCCTCCACGGCATCCACGCCAATGAGCAAGTCGGCCTTGCCAAATGGGGTGATGGCGGAACCATGCACCGGCTGACGGGAAAACAGTAATTGGCTGAAGACCCCCCCATTGCGAATGGCCAGTCCCTTTTTATCGACAAAGGCAATCTGGTAGCCTTCCTTGTGGCCCGCCCGCACCAGAATTTCGCCCGCCACGCCGATGCCCATTCCGCCTACCCCAGCCAGGTAACAGCGCCATTGTTCGCGCATTTTCATGGCCGGCGGCTCGGGCATGCCGGTCAAATCCACCACTTCATCGGACATGCGCGGCGGGTGTTTGCGGGTCACAATGACCTGTTCAAAGCTCGGACAGGCATGAATGCGCGAACAGGCCTGATCGTTGACGCAGGTGGTGAAGTCGGTCTGAATTTTCGGGCCGTAGTCAGTATCCGTAATTTTCAAGGCAGGACAGCCGGTCTGGTTGGTACATTCCAGGCAATATTCGCAGACTTCATCGGTGACATTCATGTAGGCTTTTTGGCGTACAAAGCCGTGGTCCTTTTTTTCCGCCACTTCCGCCCGGTGTTTGCGCCGGTTGAAGGTGATGCCGCATTCTTTGTCGGCAATAACCACCTTGACGCCATCCTCCAAAATGACGCGTTCCAGCGTGTCGCGGTAATCTTCGCGGTGGGCGGGATTCATGCGGATAACGCGGGCCTGCGGCACGATCCGGCCATCCTTGCGTTTCATGCCCAGGGGGCCGGCGGCATCGGGAATGATGGCCCGGACAATGCGCTCGATGTCGTGGGAAAGCACTGTCTGGCCCACAATGTCCTGGGCCAGGGTGGGGTTGGGCTGATGGCCGGTCATGGCGGTGGTTTTGTTTTCCAGAATGATGTACGTAATATCCTGGCCCTGATTGATGGAATTGGCAATGGCGAGCTGACCGGAATGGAAAAACGTGCCATCGCCCATGAAGACCAACTGTTTATTGCTGATGAATGGATCCACGCCACCGCCAGTGGCTCCGCCAAGACCCATGCCGCTGTAATTGTGCATGAGGGGCTTGTTAGGCTCGAACATCATCATGGTATAGCAGCCGGTATCGCCGTGGGCGACTAAATCCATCGGACCGCGACCATACTGATCCTGCATGTATTTGGGATCCAGCAGACGCCGGCGAATCTCCAACAATGCGCTGGAGGAATCGCGATGCGGACAGCCGGGGCAATAAGCCGGGGTGCGCACCGGAACGGTCATCTGCACCTGACTGGCCAGGGCGATGGTTTCCAATTCTTCCGTCAACCGTCCGTTGGACAGCTCGTGGGGAATATTGGGGGTATCGCGCAGAAATTTCGTCAGCAGTTCAATGAGAATCGAAGGATGGAGTCCACGGGTGGAGGGGATGCCGCTGGTTTTACCGGGGAAAGCTTTACCCCAAAGCTCCACCCGTGCACTGGCATGTTCCGCATCGGGCAGCCTGCG
>JAKAYZ010000149.1 GCA_021816165.1 Planctomycetota bacterium
GACCATTGAAGAAATTTCCCGCGAGGCCAAAATGCCTCCCTCAGAATGTCGCCGTGTGCTGAAAATCGCCCGTCATCCCATATCGCTGGATCGGCCCGTGGGCGAATCGGAAGATTCCTACTTTGGTGATTTCATCGAGGATGAGTCGGCCGATAACCCCGTGCAGACCGCCACGCAGGAAATGCTCCGCGACCGCATTGATCAGGTGCTCAAAACTCTCACCTACCGGGAACGTGAAATTATTAAATTACGCTACGGCATCGGCGATGGATATACCTACACGCTTGAAGAGGTGGGGCGCATATTCAAAGTCACGCGCGAGCGGGTGCGTCAGGTGGAAGCCAAGGCCTTGAGAAAGTTGCAGCATCCCGTGCGGTCACGCAAATTGGAAGGCTTTCTTGATGGATCGATCATGTCCACCATTGGACTTATGCCCGGCGGTAGCCATGCCGCAACCGATGACGCGCCGGACGGTGGCGATGATGCGTTGGATCATGGTGATGACGGCAGCATGGTGCCGGACGCTTAAATGTGTCCGGACCGTCGCATCAGCCGCAATGTTCAGTGGCCGCACCGATTGTTTTTCGGTAATGGTGCTCGTACCGCATGAGGTACGCCATCTGGCAAACGCTCATGTGTTGCCGACATCCGGGCGTTTCCGGCACACCCTCCGGGCGGCACCGCTTTCGCCCGGCCTCTGCGGCGCGGCTTCCTCGGCGTATCATCCTCGCCAGATACGCCCTCGTCGCCGCTTCTTGATGCCCGCCAAAATCCATGCCGTCGCAGTCCCTGTTATTACTCGGACAGGCTCCTAGGACTTTAACATGGAAATAAACGCATAAAAGCTGCGAAAAATAAGGTAAAAATAACGCTTTTTGGAAAAAATCGGTGTTTTCCCTTTATTTAGCCCGGTAAAGTCGCTAGAATATCGGTTTGGGGCGTGTCCGGGTAGTCGCTAAGCTTATGATTAGCTGCTGATGGCCCCCGTGCGCGGTGCAGACTTTACGCCAATGGGTACCGCTGTCGCTGCCCGTACAGACTCGCAAGGCCGCTGGAGACCCCGCAATTGCGGTTTTGGCGGGCTCAATGTTTGGGGCCTCAGTCGCGTGAGGCCGGGCGCTAAGTAATAAGTTTCAGGAGCCATAACTCACTATGCTTGACGAAGTTAAAGTTCGGCAATTTACCGAACTCACCACCACCGACCCCCAGAATGAGTTGGGCTTTTTCTCGTTGGGGCGGGTGTATTTGGAGGGGGGATCGCCCCGGGATGCCATCGCGCCACTGCTTCGGGCGGTGGCTATAAACCCCGCACTTTCAAGGGCCTACGTTTTGTTGGCCCAAAGCCAGATAGCCGTCGGTGATCCGGAAGGTGCCCAGGCCACCTTGCTGAAAGGTTATCGGGTGGCACAGGAGCATGGCGACCTGATGCCGCGCAATCAGATGGCGGACATGCTCAAAGAATTGGGTGCCAGTATCCCCGAGGAAACGGCCCAGCAGCTTACCCCGGAATTGCAGGCCGCCGGCCAGATACAATGCCGTCGTTGCAACCGAATTGGCCCCAAAATGCCCGAGCGACCGTTCGGCGGTGCGCTGGGTGAGCAGATTCATGAAAGCATCTGCGGTCCGTGCTTTCAGCTTTGGATCCGGCAGGGGACAAAGGTAATCAACGAACTTCGGCTCAATTTGACCGATCCCGCATCGCAGGACGTATATGATCAGCACATGAGGGAATTTCTCAACTTAAACTAAAATGATGGCTATTGAGGCGTTGGACACTCTAAAGGGTCGGGCGCGAAAGGATTTTCTATGCAGTTACTCACCAAACAGGAAAAGGACAAGCTCGATCAGCAACTCAAGGATATGATCGCGCAGCGCCCGCAGATTGCCGCCCGCATCGCAGAGGCCCGCGAGAAAGGTGATCTGCGTGAAAATGCCGATTACCACGCCGCCCGCGAAGAGCTTGCACTGCTTGAGGCCCGCATCCGTGATCTGGAAGAACGTTTGCGAAGTGCGTCCGTAGTTAACCCTGATGACATTCCCGATGGCATGGTATTTTTGGGTTCAACCGTGAAGGTACGCGACAAGAAAACCGGCGACACGGAGTGCTTTCGCCTTGTTGGCGAACTCAACGGCAGCGCTTTTGATGTGGATTCCGATGTGATGGAGGTGTCGGCCGCCAGCCCGTTGGGCGAGGCATTGATGCGCGCCCGCATGGGGCAGGTGGTACGCGTGTCGGTACCGCGCGGAGAAATTCATTACGAGATACTTGAGGTTTCCTGACCGCTGGGCCGGCCATTGTTGGCCGCAAAGGGGTACAGCCCGATATGGTGGACATACCCATTGAAGTCGCGCCAAGGCCCGCGGAATCCGTTCCCGCGGTGGCGGATTCTCTCCCACCAGATTCACTCTCCAATGACCTCAATGGCGGCGTTGCGATGGACGCAGACGGCATGTTCACCGCCGATACGCTCCTTGGTCACACCATCGATCATGCAGATGATGACGGGTTCCCCAATGATTTGACGCAGATGCTCTCCGATACAATGGCCCAACGGCATGTGGTGGTGTGGCGCGAACAGGGCTGGCGCGTGCCGGTAGCGCCTATTTTAGAATTCCTCGCAGCCGTCGCGATTGAACTGCTTTTGCTCGCAGCAATTGTCTTCCTCGGAATGCACGGTGGCCTGACCGGCCACGGCGGAAGGCAAACTTCGCAGTCGTCATCGCGCGCCACTGCGGTGGGGGGCGTTTTGGCGTCGACCGCGGTTGTGAGCGCACCGCGGGTGCCGCAAACATGGCATCTTTCGCATCATCTGCCCAGGCCACCGACCTTACCTTCCACATTGCACGATCCGGTGGCGATAAAATTTGCACATCCCGACAATTCTCACAATGCCATCATCGGCGTGCCGCGGCATGCCGATGCGTGGTCGGCACCGACTCCGAATATGGCTCCACGGCCGGTACCGCATGCGGTTGTCAGCCGCCATCCCGCACGCTCGCGTGGGCCTCAACCCGCCGCCGTGAGACACTTGGGGCAGCGATCGCGCAATCCCAATCCGAATGCCGGCTTTGGGCCGGCGGTACCATTGCTTAAGGGACAGCGCGGCGGGGGGGCCGGAGCCGGTGCAGGGCGCGGGCGCGGATTGGTCGATGCCGACGGCGGCGTAAAAGTGCTCGCGTGGGGCAGTCAGCATGTGCCTGTTAAATATCAGATTGACCCGATGTACATGCGTGGCACATATCGGGTATGGATTTCAGCATCGGGCCGGGTCACTAAAGTAAAAATTATTAAATCCTGCGGTCATCCGTCGATGGATCAAAGCTTCATCGATACACTTGAACGCACACGCTTCTCACCGGCCATGTCGGGTGGCGCACCAATCCCGTCAAAAATTAATATCACACTTTCATTCGGTTCGCGCGGTTAGGAACTGCTGCCAGTTGCTGTGGACCGGAAGCCATTTAATACGCCTCATCCGGACGCGGTAAGCGGTCCACTGTGCCGGGGCGGTGGGCCTATTTCCGGTAAACCAGTAAGATGAGAAGCGCAAGCAGCGACACCAGGGCCATCACAAAGGCGCTGTTGATCATCCATGTATTGCGACTGCGCGATTTATCAATCCAATCCTGCACCTGCACCGTCGCGTGGGCGTAACTGTCACGCACCTGCGAAAGGCATTCCACAGCGTGGCGATTGGTCAACTGCAGGCGATCCATCATCATGGAAAATCGATTAAATGCCTCAACAAGCTGACGATCTATTTCCGTCGATGTCTCCATTTGTTCACGAATACCCTTGAGTAGCTCAATGGGTGGTTTACCGGCCGTAATCAGGGCAGAAATTGCCTCGGTAACATGTTTTTGCTGCTGAACATGAATCGCCAGTCGCTGACTGATGGTTTCGAGCATCTGCGCCTGCAATTGACTGGTTTGCGGTAAGGCCTCCACGGCGTGCGGGAGGGTAGCGAGTTGGGCAAGCAGTTGCTCCTGTCTTTGCACCTGGCCATCAAGGGTGGCACGCAGTTCCTGTACGGTTGTCAATAAAGCATCATAGCTTTGCTGCAACTTGTAGGAACCCGGTTCCGGCCCGCCACCGGGGCCGATGTAACGGATCACATCAGGATTGCCATCATGAGACGCGTCTCCAACTTCCGCTGGCTTGCCGAGCTCATAGTCGATCACTTCGGGCGCTGGGGGACGAAATATTTTCCTAAGCACACTCATAGGTCACCATTATATCAACGACCGACCCGGAAAAGCATTGCCGCAGCGTGCGCCGCGGGCGGTCAATCATCAAAATTTAACCCAATCGACACCATTCGCTGGTAAAATACTCAAAAAAAGGCAAAATTGGCAACCCGATGAAGATGAGTCGTCGATATCCGAGAACGCCGCCAAGGGGGCGTTTACGGCACATCCTCCGGACGGAGAGTCTTTCGCCCGGCCGCAGCGGCGCGGCCTCCTCGGCCTATCATCTTCGCCCGATACGCCCTCGTCGCCGCTTCTTGATGCCCTCCATAATCCGTGCCGTCGCAGTCTCTGTTATTACGTGGACAGGCACCTTGGCTTGCGGCCCCATTTGAAACAACCGCCAAGCGGCAGTAAAAGATGCCATCAGCCGACGGATGACGGATGGATGGCGTATTCCAGCCGTGGTGGTCGTAGTATTTCGGATGTGATGGCGGGGATACCCAAATATGTATCGTTTGGCAGCGGAACATCAGGCCTCCAATCGCACCATACCCGCGTGGATGGTGCTGGCCACATTTATACCCGTTGTTGTAGGCGTGATCGCTCTGCTGACTGGCCCGCAAATAGGTGCCGCGTTAAGTACGTTGGCCAACGCGTCGCTTGCGATGTTCATCCTCATTCCGGCCGTGGCTCTCGGAACGTTGATCCTTTGGCCGGCGCGACCTTACCTGCTGCAACTCCCTGCGCCGGTTCCTGGCGTCTATTACCTGGTTATCTCCGCCGCCATCGGCTTGCCCACGCTCGGGTTGCTGAACATGTGCCTCGGTGCAGCCGGTGCCCTGCGCTGGTCACCCATCATATTGTTGCTGGGCAGTCTGATTGCGGGTTACGCCACACTCAGTACCCATCTCAAATCGCTTCAGTTTAGTGCTCTGCGAAGAGGCATCAATCCGCGCTGGCTGCTGTTTGCCGCCGCGGCCGCCATACCCGTTGCCGTGCTGCTGACCGCCGCCTGTTTTCCGGCCGGCACGTTATGGCATACCGAGGGCAAAGGCTATGACGTGCTGGAATACCACCTCCAGTTGCCCAGAGAGTTTATGACCGTGGGGAGCACGGCACCAGTGCGGGGGAATATCTATTCCTTTCTGCCACTGAACATTGAAATGGTATTCACGCTGATGGCCGGGCTGCTGAAAATATTACCCGGCTGGGGTGGGTTATACAGCTTAATTTATGGTTCGCAGTTATTGATGGTCGCCGTCACCTTGCTGGCTGCATTGGCAGTGGGATTGGCACCCCTGACGCTTTCATCGCGCAGCCGCGCCCTTGCCATGCTGCTATTTCTTTCGACGCCATGGGTGATTGTGATCGGTTCGTTGGCGTATAACGATCCGGCGGTTCTTTTGCTGGGAGCCGTCGCACTGCCGCTGGCTGTGGTCGGAGGAAGTCGTCAAGTCTTCTGGATCATCGGCGTGCTGCTGGGTTTGGCGGTGGGCGTCAAAATGACGGCCGGGATATCGATTGCTTTGCCGGTGGCGGCCGTTTGGCTGGCGCGCCACCGTTGGCGTGATTTAATACTGGTGATCGTCATATCCACCGCCGTCTATTCGCCTTGGATGGTGCGATCTATGGTTGCAAGCCACACGAGAACATCCATTGGCAACCCCATTTTTCCGCTGTTCGCGCAAACCCTCGGCATGGATCATTGGAGCCATTCGCTCGCCGCCCGATTTGACCGTGGCCATACGGCTCCGGCGCGAGATGCCGGGCTTGTGGGCCATTTGCGTGCCATGGCTGATCAATGGTTTTTAGATCGGCAGTTCGGTGCAGGTATTGCCGCTGTTGCCGATGCCGTTGCCCGCCATCCGGGTTATCCCGGTCCCCACACGCCATGGTTCCTGCGATTTGGCCTCATATGGATCGCAATCATTTTGGGTGCAATCATCGCAGTCACCTGCGGAATGGAGGCTTGGCTGCTACTTTTGATCGGTGGCGTGCAGATTATCACATGGCTGTTATTCACCCAGATTCAGGCCCGCTTTCTGGTTCCGGTGATATTGCCTTCCGTCTGGCTTGCCGCCATGGCCCTGCGGCCCATTCCCAAAATGGCGGTGGTCTTTGCCGCGGGCCTCGCCGTGCAATTGGTGTTTGTGCTGGTATTGCTACGATCAGAAAATGGCACATTTCTCGGCGGCGCGTATAGCCAGATAATCGGCCGCTATTTTGAATTGCCCGAGATGTGGCTGC
>JAKAYZ010000150.1 GCA_021816165.1 Planctomycetota bacterium
TGCTCCTGCGGCAGAAGATCAAGCCTGGTCCCGCGCAGTGGCTCCATGTGGCGCTGCCGGCACTCAAGGTGCTCGATCTGCAAACCCTGCCTGGTCCGGCGACGTTGCTGACCCCGCGCGTCGTATGGGGTGACGCTTTTCTGATACGTAATTGAGGCCCAGCATGACTGCATGTATAAATCCCAATGGCAGAGGTTCGATTCGGATGGCCGTGCCGGGAATGAATCGCTGTAACTCGCACCCTGGCCGCAGGCTTTCGGGGAGTTGGGCCGTGTCTCGGGGCCGTGGTCTTATTGCCATTACCGCAGGGTGCTTGATGGCCGGGCTGACACCGCACGTGATGGGCGCTGTGGCCCAGCGCTTGGCGCACCCGGCGACGATGCAATTGACAAAAAATGGGCATTTCAGCTACCGCAAGGTTTGGCTTCCACCGGCCATTGTTTCCGATCAAGCGCCGATGATCATCAACTACCGCGTGCGTCTGGTGTACCCTGCGGCGCTGGACGCGCAAGGCTCTGCCAGCATCGCGGTACTGCGAGCAAACTGGCCGGGGTTGCTATTCCCGGATCTCCCCCCCACCGAAAAAAGGACAACAGTCGCGAAGCCCGGAGGCAGCCGCGCCGCGTCGCTGGCGCCGCGTGCCAGAGATATTGCGTCACTGTTTCGACCGGGCCTGCCGCTGTATTTGCGTTACGTTCTGACGCGTCGGCGGTTATCGTGCCTGAGTTCCACGGATGGTATTCATTTTTACCGATATTCCAGCGTTCCGCGGAAGTTGTTTCCCGAGGGCCAGTTGTCCGCCGTGCAGATACCGGTGGGATGGATAAAGGCGGGTGGCAAGGTTGCGCCCGCCGGCCAGGCACCACTACCAAAACCCGCTGCGCCTATACGCAAGGCGGCCACACTGCGCATTTCGACGGTGCGGCTGACCACGGGCAAGCCACGACTGTCAGCGTCATTGCTGGCGAGCTTTCATCAACAACACACTCTCTATGACACGCTGCATGCCTTGCGCAAGGCCAGTTATCCCGTGACCTATCGCATTGTCGGGCCGTTTGCGTCAAATCAAGCCATACCGGTGACGCCCGGGAACCCCGGCTTTCACAAGACCTTTGCCTTGCCGACCGGTCCGGCAACATGGAAAACCATCCAAGTAACAGGCTCCACCGGCTCGCGTGTGGTGCTGGTCAGCGCGCAGTTGAAGCCGGCGCCGCAGAGCGTCTACTTCGCCGCCTGTACGATCCACCTGCGCCAGGCGCACCAAGAGGAACTGCTCTTTGACGGCATGCAGAACATTGTCGTATATGTGAACGGCCAATGCGTGGCGCAGCCGCGTCATCCTGCCACAGCCGTGCAGGCAGACCGGCACCAGGTCATCGTGCGCATGCATGCCGGGAACAACCAGATACTGGTGCGCCTCGTTTCCGACCAGAACTCACGCGCGGCGTTTGTCCTACGCGTGGTTCGGGGAAATTGGCGATACCAATTGGCCCTGCGCCAGCGGTTGATCGCGCAATTTCCTGACAATCCACGGAATGTTCTGAAGCTGCGCCAACAGATTGCAGATCTGTGGCGGCGGGCCGGCTATGCATACCAGACGATTGCAACCCTTGCCGAGATCTTGCACGACCATGGTCTGACGCGGCATCAGCGGGCGGCAATTCTCATGCGTCAAGCTGCGCTCTATCACGCCTTAGGCGATACCACCAAGGCCAATGCAGTGCTCCACCAACTCTTGCACAGTGGTGCGGGGGTGCGGGGGCAGGGTCAGGCCCGGCTGCGGGCGGCGGCCATGTGGGCGGCGCTAGGCAATACCACACGCCAGGAACCACTGCTGGCTTCCATTGCGCAGGATAAAACGGTGCCCCGGTTGGTACGCTACCTGACCGGTCTGGCTGTGGCGGCCGCAAACTGGCAAGGCGGGCTGCGGGCCAAGGTGCCTGGGGAATTGCGGACTTTGGCGGCCTTGTTTCCCACGAACTCGCGGATGTACAAAACGCTGCAGATCGAGGCCTTCTTCCGCACCGCACAAGTGGCTCGTTGGACCGCCGCACAAGTACATACCAACCTGCTGAAAATGGGTAATTTGACTACTCTTCCGAAGTTCGCGCTCAAGCGCCTGGCGGGAATTGCGTATGATCTGCACGACCCGGCCGATGGCTTGGCTCTGCTGGCCCAACTCGCGAAGCGCCCGCTGGGCGCATCGGCAACTGCATGGCCGGTCAATTATGCCTTTGCTCTGGCGGCGGCTGGAAAACATCAGGCGGCGGCCGGCCAATTGCAGGCTTTGTTCCATGGTCCGGCACCGACCATCCCGATGCCGTATTCGTGGCAGTCGGTCAAGGCATGGCGCCTGGCGGATCTGCGGCAGGATCTGGAGGCTTCCGCCCAATGGGGCACCATCGCTGAAGCTGGCGCGAGTCTTAAACCTGTGGCCCTCAAGACCCTGCTCACGTACAGTCCGCAGCGTAACAGCGGCACG
The DNA here is from genome assembly GCA_021816165.1 of Planctomycetota bacterium. The sequence goes on from JAKAYZ010000150.1 coordinate 2,483, forward strand.
GTGTTCAATGGCCTGATGCAGGTGGCTTACAATCTCATATCGGGCAGACAACTTGCCGCCGGCCATGCCCTGGTGCGGTTGGCAGGGCGGTATTTCCCCGATCAGTCCGCCGGGATGCTATACAACGTGTGGGTACTGGGCAGTACTATCGATTATGGCATTCGTACCTACGCGTATCCGGATACAGTCATCGACCTTAACAGCGCGGCTCTCAACGTAACTCTAACCTCGCCCGCGTTTGATTTGCGGGGGCGGTCGGTCGCGCTGGGGCAAATACTTAACAATAATCTCTGGCAAGCCGGGACATTTACGCAGCGACAGGAAACCTGTATCCGGATCATCCGTGTGGGCTTATGTTGGAGCCTCAATAGCCGTAGACAGCTATCCGCATTGCGGACCATGGGAAATCTGTATCTGGCGGATGGACATGTGCGCGCAGCGGTGGCGTGCCTGGGTGTGGCCGCCGGAATGCCGGCCAAGGGGATGCTGCCGCAGGCGCGGCGAGATCTGCTGAAAAAGTTCTCGTACGCTCGGAATCTCCTGGGCACGACGCGGCCGACCATCACCGCCGATCAACGCATTTCCCTGGTGCTGCAGGACATCCAGCAGGCGCTGACCACTGGGAGGCCGCGCCAGGCGATGCGGCTGTACCAGCGGCTGATACGGCAGAATGGCCTGCTTGCAGCCGACACGGGTGCCGGCCATTGGGTGCCATTGCGCACCATTATCATCGAGCGTATCGAACACCAGGGACCGAAGTTTGTGCGCGGCTGGGTAGAGCACTTTGGCGGCCCGGCCCGGCGAGCTTTACGCCGTGCCGTGCTGAAGAACTCCGTCCGGGCCATGGCACGCGTGGTTTGGGACTACCCCCTCACCCCGACGGCACCGCAGGCGATAACCGCCCTGGCCAGCACCTTTCTGCGGCGCAATCAGCCGCATCTGGCTCTGGGGGCCATCCAAGAGCGGCTGAGTTCTTCCAATGCCACGATACGACCGCCGTCGGCAGCGACCTTTTCGCTGGCGTTGCATGCCGCGCTTGCGGCTCAGGATCCCGTCGCCTATGCACGCATCGCCGCAATGATGAACCATGTACCGGGCCTAGCAGCCCCGACACCGTATGCTGCCGCGTTGCAGGCAGTCGGCATGACGCCGACGGCCGGCCCGCAGTCGGTCCCGGTCGCGGAAGGCAGTTTTGCGACGAGTTTTCCATTTCCACTGAGCTGGCGCGAAGCGCAGCAGACGCTATTCCTGCGCCACAACGCGCAGGTCTATTGCCATCCGCTCTGCTACCGGGGCACCGTCTATATCAGTACGCTCCACCGGGTGATGGCCTTAGCACCGCAGAGCGGTAAAGTATTGTGGCAGGCTGCATCGGGATCGGCGCGGTCCGGCCGCGCGGGCCTATTTCTCAAGGCCGCTCCTCTTCGGCGGCCGATTCCGTCATCTGCCAACGCCGCGCCATTGCATGCCCCTGGGATGCTTACGCCTGTTCCGCAAACCTGGCTGGCTGCCCAGCACGGTCACATCTACGTTCGTCAGACCGACCACGGTCATGACGTGATCCAGTGTCGCGTTGCCGCCACAGGCCGATTGCTCTGGACCTCGCGGCGCACCGGCGTGCTGAAGAACCTGGCGGCGCTATCGTCACCGGCAGTTGCCAACGGCCGCGTATATGCGGAATTTGGGTTACGCCACCGCCGCGTACTGGCGGCGCTTTCGCAGCGAACCGGGCGCCTGTTGTGGACGACGCCGATCATTCCGGCAGGATGGCATCTGGCGGGCATGGCGGGCCGCATTCCCTTACCGCACACCGGCACGCCCCCGACCTGTTATGGATCCGATGTTTACATACCCACGAATAATGGAACGGTTGAAGATGTCAATGCTGCAACCGGTACGTGGCGCTGGCTGACGGCCTATCCACGGTCGGTTTTGCAGCCGCCCATAAACGGAGGGGGTTCCGGACTGGCTCAGCCCGTAGCGTTGCTTCGCCGTAGTGCGGCACGGATCATCGCCACAGCGCATCGGCTTTTTGTAGCGCCGGCCGACGCTTTGAAGCTACTATGCCTCCAGCGACGCACCGGCCGGATGCTCTGGCAGCGGTCCACCAGCGCCCGAACGCTGGCCGGCATGGCCAGACTGGGCAAACACCGCGTGCTGTTGTTGCAGGGTCCGGGTCTGCGTCTGGTTTCTGCGGTCAACGGCCGCTCCCTGTGGCGCTGGAAGCCAGCGGCCATCGCTCCTCTAACGTTCACAAGTGCTGGTCATAGCCAGACGGTTTCGGTGCACGACCATGGCCCCACACTGGGTTCCGCGGCAATTTCCGGCCGGCAGATTTTTATCAGCACCAATCTGGGCCTGTATACCGTCGGGTTATCGACTGGCAAGACGATGGGGTTTCAGCCGTGGAATCATGTTATTTCTGTGCCCGGATCATCTCACGCCATGACTATCAATCAACCGCGGCGGGATACGTACTTCGGCAATTCTGCGCCGGGGAATATGCTGGTCTGGCCGGGGGGCGGAGTGCTGGCCACCGGAAACGGAGTGCTGGCCAGCCTGCCAGCACTGGATGCGCCATCTGCTGTGGCGCTAGAGAATCGTTGGTCAACTACGGCGCCGGCCACCACGCTGGCGCCCGGCGGATTTGCCCCCGGTCGCCCCGGTGATCCTCTGGCCATTTTGTGGCGCATTGGCTCGGGGCCGGTCGAGCAGGTTCTCAAGCCCGTACGCGCTGCCAAAACCACCGAAAATTCCTGGATCGTCCGCTTTCCACGGGAGATCGTCAGTTTTAACCCGGCCACGGGCCACGTGAACTGGCAACGGCAGTCTCTCCTCACGGCTACGTGCGTTGGCAGGGGCAGGTTTCTGGCCCTGGTCACACCGGACAATGTCTATCTGCGGAGCATGGCAACCGGCCGGTTGCTGTGGGTCCGCCACCATAACACCACGACCATGGTCGCCGTTGGAAAGCAATATACCATCCTTTATGACACCATGCGGGGAGTGGTCTGGGCGCGTACCAACCAAACGGGGCGCCTGGTCGCCGATTGGAGCGTTGGGCCGGGGGGTCAGTGGCGCAATATTTTCTCGGCATCGATGTATCATGGCCACGTCTTTACATTCATTGCGAATAATGGGCCGCACACCAACATCCGGGAATACAATCCGGCTAATGGCCGCAAATTGGGCATCTTTGACCTAGGGTACAAGCCGACCCCGTCCAATTATCTTTTCTGGCAGGCGACCCGCCACGGCAATTTATGGGTCATTGCCGATAGTACCCAGACCATGGTCTTCAACCTTGCCACGAAGCAGACCGTGCAGTGGCCACATTCGCGATTCAATATGCTGCGGCATGAGGATGGCAAGCTCCTGCGATTCTATTTTAACGGCCGGGGGTATGGCGGTGCCCCGTGGCGTACGGCGATTATGGACCCGGCAACCTACCGGGTTCTGCTTGATGTGCCGACCAGTCCGGTGCAGGGCCTGTATTACAACCAATTTCGCCGTTATGCGGGCGGCCTCATCGACGGAGTGCTGGTATACGTCCCGAACCCGGCACCGGGAACGCCGCCAGCCGCCGTCGGCACCGACTTGGCTACGGGCCGGCAACTCTGGCGCACCGTCGTGCCGCTTCCACCGGGCGGTATTATTTATCAGGCTTACCGTCTGCCGGGCCATATGGTCTATTGCATCGGCGATCACACCGGCCGCTTCCGCTACGTCGAACTTGACGCGCATGGGAAGATTACAGCATCCGGTTTCTTCCCCGGCTGGCCGGCACCGGTACGGCCGAGTCCCCCGGCGGTGGTGGGCAACCAGATTTTATTTAGTTCCACCGCGGGTCTCTATTGCCTGGGACCCGTGGCGCCTGGCGCGATGGCGGCCGCCGCAACACAGCAAAACGCAGCGGGACAAATCGC
>JAKAYZ010000151.1 GCA_021816165.1 Planctomycetota bacterium
AGATAGTGGAAGGCCAGGGCTGGTTGATGTTGAAGTCTGGCCAGATCGATCATGCGGTTCAGGGCGGCGATATCCGTGGGATTAGACTTCAAATAGCGGGCCAGCACCCGAATAGCATCGCCTTTGGTGGCGATCTGCTGGTCATACACGGCCAGCAACACATTGACTGGGGGCTGGTAGCGCGCCTGGGTGGCCGGGTCCATCGGGAGTTCGTGCTGGCGACCGGCTTGGTGGTAGATGCTTCGCAAGGTATCCATCGATCGTGAACCTGCTTGGCGCAGGACGGTCCGCCCGATGGCATTTTGAGATTGATGCAGCGCGCTGTCGAGGCGTCTTGGTATTAAATACAGTCGGGCATGGGTGTACAGGCAAGGGGTGCCATGGGTAAAAGGCCAGGTGTGATGCGGGGAGATTGCAGTCTTGGGTGCTGCAAGGAGGTGCCGGGCACAGGCGAACACGGCCGCTATTGCTAAGATGCCATACAGGCACACCCGCGGCATTTGCCGGGACTTTAAACATTGAGATTTTATCATGTATGTCACCTTGTTGGGCACTCGGACATTTACCAACTGCTCTAATAGAGCCAACGTCCGCAATATCGTTGTGTTGCAGGTGGTGGTCTGGTGCCAGGCCTGAACCACGCCCGCGCGCAAAACGCCACAGCTCTGGACGCTTGCCATCAGCGCCGCTATCTGGATGATAGCGTCATCCATTGCCGATGGCACTGGCAGGTGTTGGCAGTGCGAACTGGTAGCGACGGAAGGGCTACAAGATGAGTGCTATTTTAAGGGGTATTAGATGACACATCTGGCTTTATGGCAGGCGATTTTGCTGGGGATCCTGCAAGGTGTATCGGAGCTTTTTCCGGTCAGCAGTCTGGGGCAGATTATTGTTGCCAAGGCTCTGTTGCACTGGCATTTCAATGCCCATAACAAGCATTTTTTGTCGTTTGTGGTGGCACTGCATTTAGCCACAGCGCTGGCACTGGTCGTTTATTTCTGGAAACAGTGGAAAATTGTGCTTGTGGCATACTGGGGCAGCGTTAAACGCCGCCGTTTTGTTTATGATAAAGAGAGCAAGTTTGCGTGGCTATTGGTGGCGGGCACACTGGTGGTGGGGGCGGTGGGCTTTGCATTTAAGAAAAAGTTCACTTTGTTTTTTGATAACCATCATTATTACTGGATGGTGGCGCTGTTTTTGATTCTCAACGGCGGGGTGATGTTTCTGGGAGATTACGTGAAAAAGCTGGCGGTGCGCAAGGCGGAACAACGTCAGCAGAAACGGGCGGAAGATTTGACTTTTCCAGCGGCGACGCTGGTGGGGGCGTCTCAGACGTTGGCGCTGTTTCCGGGCATATCGCGCAGCGGGGTGGCTATTGTGGGAGGCATTTTGGCGGGACTCAGTTATGAAGAGGCCTGTCGGTTTGCGTTTATGCTGGCTACACCGGTGATTGGAGCTGCAGGGCTGCTGAAGTTGCCGGCCCTTTTTAAGCCGGAGGCCCGGGCCATTCTCGGAATTACCGTTCCGGCGGCTTTGGCGGCGGGAATAACGGCTTATTTAAGCATTAAGTTTTTGATGATCTATTTTGAAACCCGTCGGCTCACGCCGTTTGCGATTTACTGTGTGGTGATCGGAGCGATCGCCATGGTTGTGTTGCTGAAGCATTAACTGGTCGTTGGCTTGACCGTGACCGGCAGGCAAATAGCAAAAAAATAGGTGGTGTTTGACGGCCCGATATCTTATCCTGATTGCGGCCGGTGTCCGGCTATGCGCCAGGCAACCATGGCCTGAATGAAAGCGGCTTTAACCCGAGGGTATCATTGATGGCGTTACTGGGATTGGATATCGGCACATCGGCCACCAAGGCTTTGGTGCTTACACCACAGGGAAAGGTGGTGGCGACGGCGGAATCGCCACACGTGCTGAAAACACCACGCCCTGGCTGGAGTGAGCAGGATCCTGAAGGCTGGTGGCGGGCGGTGGTATTGGCTACCGGCCAGGTTCTGAAAAAATCCGGAATCCATGGGTCTGAAGTTACGGCCATCGGATTGTCCGGGCAGATGCATGGTAGTGTTTTTCTGGGGGATGGGCCCCGGCCGCTGCGCCCGGCTTTGCTTTGGAATGACCAGCGCACGGCCAAGGAGTGTCGGGAAATTGAAACACTGGCCGGCGGTCGCGAAAGCCTGATCAACATGGTGGGTAATCCGGCGCTGACGGGCTTCACGGCCCCAAAGATTTTATGGCTGCGTGAGAATGAACCGGCACGTTATGAAAAATGCCGCCATGTCCTGCTGCCGAAGGATTATATCCGGTATCGTTTGACGGGTGATTATGCCGGGGAGGTGTCGGATGCGTCTGGGACGTTATTGTTGGATGTAAAAAACAGGCGGTGGAGCAAGGAGCTAATCGGGCGTCTGGGGATAGATTCATCCTGGTTGCCACGGATCAGCGAATCGCAGGAAATTACCGGTCAGGTTTCGGCAGCGGCTGCGGAATTCTTGCCGGTGCGCAAGGGCACCCCGGTGGTGGGTGGGGCGGGTGACCAGGCCGCCGGCGCGGTGGGCACGGGCGTAGTGTCGGCGGGGCTGTTATCCGCCAGCATGGGAACCAGTGGAGTTATTTTCGCCGCGTCCGGTTCGCCACAAACGGACCCGCAGGGTCGTGTTCATACCATGTGCCACGCTATTCCCGAAACATGGTGTGTTTTTGGATGTATGCTTAGTGCGGGCGGATCGCTGCAATGGTTGCGGAATATGCTTTTATCCCATGAAATGGAACAGTTGCTGCGGCGAAAAAAAGATCCAGGGGTGCTCTATGAACGGATGATTGAACAGGCGCAGCACGCTCCGGCGGGGGCGGAGCATCTGTTTTTTCTGCCCTACCTGACCGGCGAGCGATGTCCTCATCCGGACCCGTTTGCACGCGGAACCTTCATTGGTTTAACGCCGCGCCATCAGCAGTCGCATCTGATTCGCAGCGTGCTGGAAGGCATTACATTCGGCATGCGCCAGCAAGTGGCCATTATGCGATCCATGGGACTGAAGGTGGATCAGGTGCGGGCCAGCGGCGGTGGTGCTCGCAGTTCGTTCTGGCGGCAACTGCAGGCTGATATGTACGAGGCTCCAGTGGTTACCATTAACGTAAGCGAGGGTGCTGCATTGGGTGCGGCTATTTTGGCGGGTGTGGGTACCGGTGTATGGAAGACCGTGGCCCAGGCTACTACGGCCATTATTAAAATTCAGCATCGCAGTTCGCCGCACAAAATTCGCGCGGCGCAGTACGCCAATCTCTACCGTACCTATGCAGCACTGTATCCGGCTTTGCAAAGCATATTTCCGATGTTGGCCGGCGACACATGTTAACGGCAGGTTGTCGCACTTGCGCCATGATATCCATATACTGCCCAAGCCTTATTATGGTGGTGACATGACAGGAACAACTCCAAATTACCTTGGGCTGACCAGCTATCAAACCTGCATTCAGAGGTTGCAGGGGGCATGGAAAGCCTTTGCCGCAACCCGACTGGATCGGCTGCGCCACGGCGAAGCCGCGGAAAAAGTTGCCGAGGCCATCGTGGAGGATCTGCTTACCGGAGTGCTGGATTGGACCAAAGGAGACCTCACTTACCAGGTCGATTTTGCGGATATCGTCTTGAGCCGCAATTTGCAAAAGTATCTGGTCATTGAGGTAAAAAAGCCCGGTACCTTACGCCTTGGCCAGCGATCTCTGGCGGCGGCATTGGAACAGGCTCTGCGTTACGCCAATGCCCAGCACATTGGACAGGTGGCAGTCAGCGACGGCTGCATTTTCTATGCTGCGGATATCCTCCCGGGCGGATTGCGGCATCGGGTGGTGGCGAATCTGGCGGATACGCAAGCGCCTGCGGCGCTGTGGTGGGTAAGTGTGCATGGCGTTTACCGTCCGCTGGAAGAACCTTGGCCCACGGAATCGCTGCTTGTCGATGAGCCTTATTCGGCTGCGGGCCACAACCCATCAGTTGGGGAACCGTGCTCTTTGCTGCACCGAACCTACCGGCTTCCGGCCCGCTGTTTTGCCTGGGTAGGGGATGCCAATAAGCCCAGCACATGGAAACTGCCGTATCTGAAAGAAAATGGTGACATCGATGAACGGCGGCTGCCCAAGGCGATACAATGTTTGTTGACCAATTACCGCGGAGCCAAGGCGATCATTCCTGAATCCGGCGTTGGCGAGGTATTGTTGCGCCTGGCCCGGGCCGCCAAAAGGGCGAATCTGTTGCCGCCGGAATCGGTTCATCCAGCACCGGTCTATCAACAATTAATGTTGTGGCTGGAACAAAACAGTTGTGGCCGCGATCTTTGATCGCTGGGGGTACAAGCTGCAGCCTGCCTGGCAGAAACGGCATCGGAATGCGACCCATCTGATTTTGTCGCGGGCGCGGCCCTGCGGCTATAATGCATCCAGAGGCTGTGCGATGACCAATCATTACCGTTTAGTTGTATTCGATATGGATGGCACACTTACGCACGATGCCATGGATTTTGAAGCATTGCGGGTGGATTTGGGTTTGAGCGAGCGCCGGCCGATCTTGGAATGGATCGCTGGCCTGCGCGAGCTGGAGCGTGATGATGCCACCAAAATTCTTGAGCAGCATGAGCGGCGAGCTGCGGAAATGTGCCGCCTGCGTGCCGGCGTGGTGGATATGCTCGAGGAGCTTACTCGCCGCGGGGTGCGAGCCGCGTTGCTGACCCGGAATAGTCAGTCCAGCGTGCGGCGAATTGTCACCCGTCACCGGCTGGCCTTTGAAGTTGTGGTATCACGGGACGAGCCGCCGTTTAAGCCGCACCCGGCAAGTTTAGAGCGAATTTTGCGCCATTTCGGGGTTGGCCCGGGAGAAGCGTTGATGGTTGGCGATAATATCTTTGACCTGCAGGTAGCACATGGGGCGCAAGTGGCAAGCGTGCTGCTGCTCGATGGCGCGGTACCACTTCCACCGTTTGCGGGCCGGGCAGACTTTTGCATCTCTGATATTGCGGACATCGTGAAGCTGCTGGAGCAGCCGAAAAGGTTTCGCAACCAATTCAATGTCCTGGCGGATGATGGTCAGCAGCACAATTTTGTGGAGAAAGGATAACCCCTTGCTGAATATGAAGTGGAAATGGCCCATCGGCCGACGGATTTTTCTTTCGTTGCTCTGGATGATGAGTCTGATGGGCGGTCTGGTGTTCGGTCACAGCTCCAATTGGAGGTTGATGGATCTGCAAGCCAACTGCAAGGATTCAGCGGCGAGAATCCCGATGGCCATCGGGACAAACCTCTCGAGCCGCAGCGACCGACCAGTCGTCGTTGGTGCTGATCGGATCGGTTCGGCTGTGGCCCACCAGCCCAGGTATCCAGTGCCGTCGCCGGCGGTGTCCGCGGCGCTCAAGATGCTCCAGGCCCGTGGTAAAACTCTGCATAATTTCAGTGCCAACCTGAAAGTAACGGTGCATCACCTGCGTACCGATGAAAAGGACATGAATATCGGGAAAATATGGTACTTGCGCAAAGGCCGCGCGACAGAGTTCGATATTCGCTTTAACATGTTGGTAGTGGATGGAGCGATTGCCCGCCATCACGCGGATCACGATATTATTTTTGATGGTCGCTGGCTGATTGATCGTAACGGCTCGGCGAAAATATACCGCAAAATTCAGCTGGTCGGGACCGGAAAAGATTTCAATCCACTGCGGCTGGGTCGTGGACCGATTCCCATTCCCATAGGTCAAAGGCCGGCGATGGTGCTGCAGGAATTTCATGTGCGACTCGTCCCCAACCAAGCCCGGGCGACGGGAAATGTTTCCCAGCCTCGGCTGATTCACCTGCGGCTGGTGCCGCGGGATAAACGGGCGTTCGCGTTTGTGCAATTGGACTTCTGGATCAATCCGGCTTTGGCATTACCGGTAAAAATTGAGCGTATCGATCCGGATGGCACGCCCACGGTGGCGGTGCTTTCAAAAATTAAAATCAACCATCCGATGCGGCACAATTTTCATGTGGCGGCTCCGGCACCCGGCAGCGGGTGGACGGTAGATATCGAGCCGCTAAAGCCAACCACCACTGGCATTGACACCAAATAGTTTCGGATTCGCTTTTCCGAACGTCTTATTACTGGCCGGCGACGGGCGGAACAGTGCCACCGGTCATCGCCGGTGTGGAGGCGGGGTTAGCCGGTGCCAGATTCGTGGGATTCTGCGAAGCTGCAGGCTGATCCGCAGCCGGTACATAGGGATTGTATTTGAGTTTGACGGGCAGGATAAAAATATCCACTCGCCGATTCAATTGATTGCCGCGATGATGAGGAGCATTGGCGGCGATCGGATGGGTCTTACCCCAACCCGCCACCTGCATCCGGCGGTCCATTACACCGTCATGGCGCAGAACGTAAGA
>JAKAYZ010000152.1 GCA_021816165.1 Planctomycetota bacterium
GCGGAAGCCGCCTGCGACCGCATGCCGCTTGACAGCACGCGGTTCCGCGAGGCGTGGAGCGCCATCGCCGCCGAGGCGAAAGATCGAAATCCCATGTTCCGCCTGATTGACCATATGGACCGGCGGATCGTGCGGTCCCGGGCGCTCGGACGCATGGTTTACCGCAATTCCCCGGGCTTTGTCCGGCGATGGCTGACCCGCTTTGCCTGATGCTTGCCAATACAATGGGTTGGATTATATTACACCCGCCGCCGCGGCTTGATGGCACGCATATAAAGTTGAGCTGGCCAGGACCGCCATGCATCGCCAATGTCCTCCACCGGCAGGCGGCGTCTATCATTCGAGTTCAAGGAGATTGCGGTTGCAATCGCTGTTGGCGACAAATTCGGACCGTATCACGATCTACATCATGTTGATCATGGCCGTACTTACCGTGCCGTGCAACGTGGCCGCGGCGTACTTTATTCTGCCGCGCATACGCACCATCGCCGGACGAAAATTTTTCGTCATTTCCCTCGTGATCGGGCAGGTTTTCTCCTGGCTCATTATTTATGCCGCCTACCGCATCATGTACCCCGCCTGATGTTCGCCGGACGCGTTGAATAACCACGGTCGCAAAGCCCTTCACCGCGGCCCCCAATTGCACCACGCCTGTCGCCCGGGCATATGCCTACAGCTGCCGCAGATGAAACCCGCCGTCCACATTGATCACCTCGCCGGTGGAAAACGGCAGCAGACCGCCGGCCACGGCAAGCACCGCCCGCGCCACATCATCGGGAGTTCCCCATCGGCGGATGGGCGTCAGGCCGCCGGCGATCAGAGCGTCATATTTTTCCTTCACCGGTCCGGTCATATCCGTTTGAATAATGCCCGGCCGGATTTCGTACACGCGGATGCCCTCATCGGCAAGCCTTGCGGCGTACAGCGCGGTCATCATGGAAAGACCGGCCTTGGCCACGCAATAATCACCGCGATTCGGACTCGCCGTATAGGCGCTTATGCTGCTGATGGTCACGATGGACGGGCTGTAATCCGCGGCGCCGGCCGGTGCCGCCGCCTTTCTCCGCGGTATTTCCGCGATCATGGCCGCGGCGACAATTTGCGTAAGAAAATAAGGCCCCTTGAGATTGATGTTGATCAGCCGGTCAAAACTCGCTTCATCGGCCTGCAGAATATCCGCACGCACGCCCGGGGCGACGCCCGCGTTGTTGACCAGCAGGTCCGGTGGGCCGAAAACCCGGCACGTCTGATCCAGCAGGCGGCGGCGATCCGCACTCAGGCTTACGTCCGCCTGGACGGCCGTCGCCTTTCCGCCGGAGGATTCAATTGACTCAACCACTTCCCTGGCGGCCGCCGCGTTTCCCGCGTAGTTCACCACCACGGACCATTTTTCACGGCCCAGTGCCTCGGCTATGCCCCGGCCGATACCGCGGCCGGAACCGGTCACCAATGCGATTTTCCGCGTCATCGGCATGTCCCTTTCGGTGAATCCCCGGCGATCAAGGTTCCAGCCGGTCCAGCGTAATCCACGCCCGCTTTTTCCAGCTCGCCAGCCCCTGCTCGGCCAATTGTACGCCCTTGGCCGCTTCCAGCAGGTTCCACGGGAACGGCTCACCGGTTACCAGATGTTTCAGGAACAGTTCCCATTGAACCTTAAACGCGTTGTCCAGCGGGCGCTGCGTGGGAACTTCCGTCCAGGACTGGTAAAAATTGATCGGCTGGTCAATGTCCGGGTTCCATACCGGCCGCGGTGTATTGTTGTACTGCTGTGAAACGCAGTTCCGCAGCCCGGCTACCGCGGATCCGCGGCTTCCATCCACCTGCAGCGTCAACAGGTCGTCCCGCCGCACCCGCACGCACCAGCTGCTGTTGAACTGTGCGATGATGCCGTTTTCCAGCTCGAACGTGGCGTAGGCGGAATCATCCGCGGTGGCGGTGTACGGCTTTCCGTTTTCATCCCAGCGTTTTTTTATGTGCGTGGCGCCCAGGCAGGATACCGCCTTGACCGGGCCGAACACATTGTCCAGCAGGTAGCGCCAGTGGCAAAGCATGTCAATAATGATGCCGCCGGCGTCTTCAGCGCGGTAATTCCAGCTTGGACGCTGCGGAGGAATCGCGTCCCCTTCAAACACCCAGTAGCCGAACTCGCCGCGAATGGAAAGTATCTCCCCGAAAAAACCGGTGGCGATAAGCTGCCGCAGCTTGACGATGCCGGGCAGCCACAGTTTGTCCTGCACCACGCCGTTTTTCACGCCGGCTTTTTTGGCCAGCGTGTACAGTTCCAGCGCCTCGGCGGTGGTCGCCGCCGTCGGTTTTTCGCAATAGATATGCTTGCCGGCGGCGATGGCCTGCCGCACGGCCGCGGCCCGCCGGTCCGTGGTCTGGGCGTCAAAATAAACCGGGTACCGGGCATCCGCCAGCAAAGGTTCCAGCTGCGTGCTGATTTTTGGATCGACGCCGCATTGCTCCGCCAATGCCTTGAGTTTGCCTTCACTGCGGCCCACCAGAATCGGGTCCGGCATGATCAGTTCATCCGCGGAAAGTTTAACGCCGCCCTGTTTGATAATGGCCGCAATGGACCGGATCAGATGCTGGTTGGACCCCATTCGACCCGTCACGCCGTTCATGATAATACCGATGCGATGTGTTTTCATTCACGTCCTTTTTCAACGTTAAAACTGCGGTTGTGCCAAAGATGGATCACGCGGTTTGCCCCCGGGCGCCGGCCGGCAGCGGCGGTATGCCGCCGACACCGGCCTTGGGCAGCGTGCCGGCAAGTTCCTGCCGCCAGTGGGCCACCTCACCCGCCGGACCGTATACATAAATCATGATGGCCGGTTCCGGGCCGATGTTCGTAAGCTGATGAAACACGCCGGGCGGTATATGCACCGCCTCACCGGAATTCAGCACCGTGCGTTCCGTGCCAAGGCACATTTCACAGGTCCCTTCCACCACAAAATAGACCTCTTCCTGCTCCTGATTGTGCCAGGGTACCTGTCCGCCATCCGGTTCCAGCACCACATAACCCATGGCAAATGCGCTGGTCTGGATCGGCGATTTGCCGCCGGCAAGGTTCCGTGTCCAGCGGCGGGCGGGATATCTGCCGCCGGCCATATCGTTCAATCGGGCAATCTGCATGATGAGCATCTCCAGTCATAACCCGGCGCTGATCCGCCGCCAATTACTTGCGCGCCGCGGCCACGGCAGCCGTGAATTCGCGGGCGTTGGCGGTAATGGCCGCCCAATTGCCGCCGGCCATCGCTTCCTTGGTAACCAGTGTGGAACCCGCACCCACGGCCACGGCGCCGGCTTTGATCCAGTCGCCGGCGTTTTTGGCGCTCACGCCGCCGGTGGGGGTAAGCCGCAGGAACGGCATGGGCGCCAGCAGGTCCTTAAGGTATTGCGGCCCCATGGCCGTCGCGGGGAACACTTTTACGACATCGGCCCCCGCGGACCAGGCCGTCAGGATTTCCGTAGGTGTCAGCGCCCCGGGAATGGAGACCTTGCCCAGCTTGCGCGTGGTGTCGATAACCGCCGGCAGCAGCACCGGCGACACCACGAATTCCGCGCCGGCGTGAATGGCCGCGCTGCATGTGGCGGCATCCAGCACCGTTCCCACTCCCACCACAACTTTATCACCCAGTGCGTCGGCAAGCTTTTCAATGCCGGCGATCGCCTTGGGCGTGCTCATGGTGACTTCAATCCCGATCACGTCGCCTTCCACCAGGGCCTTGGCTATATCCACCAACTGCCCGGCGGACTGCGCCCGAATGACGGCCACCACGCCGCAGTCGGAAATTTTCAACAGGGTTGCTTCCCGTTTCATGATTCATCTCCTTGCAAATGTCATCAGCCGGAATTCCCGCGGTCAGTCGGCGGCGCCCGGCGGATCAAAAAACTGGTAATACCGGCCGCCGGACGCAAGCCTGTGCACATAAAGAGCCAGTTCCACCATGTGGTAATCCCCCCACAGGCTGGATTCGCCGCAGGGCGCCTTGCGGCCGGGGGGAATATGATCCCAGCCGTTGGGCCGGTGATAAACCGAATGCAGCAGAATGCCTTCATGATCCGGGTCCGCGGCGAGGTAATTATCCGAAAGCAATGTCCGCGTAATGGACAGCCCCGCCTGCTGCAGGCGCGTGGCCAAGGCCTGCTGCCGGGGAGTTGCGCCCAGATATTTCGCCAGCCGCAGCAACCCCTGGGCCGCTATCGCCGCGGCACTGGCATCCACCGGTTCATGGTCATTAAATGGATCAGCCGGCCGTGCACGAAAATCCCCCAGACGCTCCATCCCGGGCGCGCCGGTGTCCCAGTAACAAATGCCGTCCGCGGCCGCCGCCTGGTTGATGTAAAATTCCGCGGTCGCCTGGGCGGCTTTTTCAAATACCGGAACGGCTTCGGCCACGGCCGCGGACTCCCTTTCCATCCGGCGATCGCGCAGCGATGCCTGAAGAAATTCCAGTTGTTCCGCAAAGCCCAGAATCGCCCACGCCAGGCCCCGTGTCCAGGTGGAAAACGGACTGTAACCCTGCTGGCTGTTTGGACAGCGGAATCGCCCGTCTTTGATATTAAAAATCGCCTCGTGCACCGTGCGGCCGGCCAGGGCGGGGGTATCATAGTGATCCCGGCCGTTGCCGTAATAAATATTGAAACGGGCGGTGGTGATGCCATGCGCCAGCACACGGCTGAGCAGCGAAATACGCGCATCGTTTTCGCCCTGCATCACATGGCCCATTTGCGCCGCCAGGGACATGATCCGCAGCGTACGCATGGTATCAATAAACAGGGAATGCGGCCCGTTGAAGGAATATACATACCCCCGGCCGTCTGCGGCGGCGGACCACCTTGCCGCCTGCACACTCGCGGATGCCTTAATCGCCAGCTCATAAAAGGATAATTCCCACGCGTTATGCGGAATGCGGCCCTCCTGCATCAGCCGCCGCAGGTTGCCGTAGGTGCTTAAATTGTTGAACCCATGATCGTGCACGCCGTGATGGGTCACATGCACGGCCATGTTGGCGCGGGTTTTACCGCGGCCGATCTCCAGCATCGCCGGATCGCCGGTCGCATCAAATATCAGCAGGGGAATGCCGTACAGAAAGCCTTCGGTCCACTGTGTCCAGTTGCGGGCGGTATATTTTCCTTTCACGGTGACTACGGGCGTGCCGCGCGCGGGGTCCCAGGAGCGGTCCAGCATGCGGGCTTTACCCGCCGCAAGCTCAAACAGCCGCCTGATCGCCGGTGCCAGATTCGCCGCTTGTAACTGCACATCAATCTGCATGACTGGATTCCTGCCAAACCGCCATTGCCGTGTACATTGGTAAGAATACTCCCGTCCGCGGCTGAACAAAATGGACAAAGCGGGCAACTTTTGTACAATACGGTCAATGACGCGAACCGATATCACCTGTATTTACGGCACCTTTATTCCGGCCTGTAATCACAATATAAGCAAGCATTTTAAGGGATATTACACACTGCAATACATGGACGCCGGCATCGTGGAGCTTGCCGTCAACCGCCGGCACTATGTGTTAAACGGGCGTTGGTTCTGGTCCGCATGGCCCGGCCCGCTGATCGGCTTTCATCCCGCCGCCGGCGAACGCACCTGGGTGCACCGCTACCTGGCGTTTCAGGGACCGGGTGTGGAGCGGTGGATACGCGACGGCTTGTTCCCCATTTTGCCGCAGCGCGCCCCGGCCGGGGTGGATTTCGCCGCCCGGTTTGATGACCTGCTGGCCGTTGCCGCCCGGCGCGATCCCTGGGCCCTCCGCCGCGCGCCGCACCTGCTGGAGGGAATCCTGCTGGAACTCGCGGAAACACGCGACAGGCCGCAACCGCCGCAGGACTGGCTGGCCACGGTGATTCACGAACTCGAACAGTGGGTGCACAAGGATATCCACGATTATGCCGGCCTGGCGCAGCGGCTGAATATTTCAATTTCAACGCTGCGGCGGCAGTTCAAGCGGGCCACCGCGGTTTCTCCGCACGATTACCTGCTGGGTCTGCGTGTGGCCGCCGCGCGTCGCCTGCTGGCGGAAACCACCCTGCCCGTGAAGGAAATCGCCCATAAACTTGGTTATAAGGATGTGTTTTATTTTTCGCGGCAATTCCGCATCCTCGCGGGTGTGCCGCCAGCCACCTACCGGCGCAGCGCCCAGGGTTGAACGGGCCTGCCGTACCGCAGCCGTGCGGCACGGTATACTTGCGGGTATGTTTCTGGAGATTGCGTTATATGAATCATTCTTCCCTGCCTGATGTTCTGGTGTGCGGGGGCGGCGTCATGGGTATGACCGCGGCGTGGCGGCTCGCCGCGCGCGGGGCGGTTGTGGAACTGCTGGAACTCGGCCGTACCGGCCAGGGGGCCAGTCAGGCGGCACTCGGCGCGTTGTGGCCGCC
>JAKAYZ010000153.1 GCA_021816165.1 Planctomycetota bacterium
TGGCCGGAGTCGGGGCTGAAGTATCGTGGCAAGGCGATGAAACCGTGGCTGTTGGTGCCAACCAGATTCATGACACATTGCGCCAACTGACAGGCGTGGGCGTAGTAACCCCAGAACACCAGTTCGCGCATGAACGTGCCGGCATCGCGCGACCACATCGTGCCGTACCAGGGCTGACCGGCCGGCGAAGCGTTAATAAATCCTGCTGGAAATTTGCCGGCGGGAGTGGAGACGTAATCTCGTTGCAGTACGCCCGCCAACGATTTTTTAATCTCCTTGCTGAACAACCTGGCCGTCTTCGATCCATAAAAAGTGATTGTGCCCGGATGATCCGCCCTGAGGTTAAACGTATCGGCTGCCGGCTTCGGAGATTGCCTGGCCCACAGCGTGCCACAGCACCCACCCAGCAGGACGATCACGACCGTGTTACATATTCGTCGCATTTGCCGCTCCATTTGAAGGATTCGATGTTGCGAATGTGGACACGGCGACAACCGGCATCTTGAGTTGTTGCCAAGTCGCGCTGTCCGTGCAATCAACGCGAAAGCAGTTTCGATTGTCAGCGTTCTGGATTCGCACATCAATGCAGTCAACGTTTGTCATCATTTTTGTCACACGACTTTCAGTCAAGGTGATGCTTTACTGGAAAACCGCTCTACAGCAAGAGTTTATACGACCCCGCGGCGGCATGGTAGGAACGAAGCATTCTTTTTCTCAAAAATATAATAATCCATGCAACGACTCGCAGAGCGTAAAAATCGTGATCGAGGCGCTAAAACATCGTGTTCACAAGGGTTTTCACAATCGCACCTGATATGGACTGCCCGCGCGGCCTCGTTTTGGTCAGATGATTCGTCCATGCAGATCATTGAAAAAGGCGCCTGTTAAATGCGGCTGAATCCAAGTTTAACAGCCCATGATAATGCCATGGTGTAATCGGGAAAGCGCCCTGGCTTCCGGGTATGCGCCGGGACGGGCGTGTTTCGGGGTCCTTATAAAACCTTTCAGCCAATCTGCCGCCGTACCTGTCACTAATGTTGCCGCCATCGCTGATCGCTCTGGGGCACGGCCGTTTATCGCGCACCGAAAACGGCTCATGAATTCTATTGGTTGTCACGGGGCGAAATATTGAACACCACCTTGTTATGCTTTCCCCGCCGTTGATACATATCGCTGAAAATTCGGCGGCCTTCTGAAAGCGGTAACTTATCTGAAATCAGTGGTGCTACTTGTAGTGTGCGATCCATATGATCCAGCACGGTCGTCCAGTCATCAGCGCCGGTCGGAGTGACCTTGCTGTTCCATGTGCCATAAAGAGTCAACTCCCGTCTCAGGACGGAGGACATATCCGCTTCGCTTATATGGAAAGTTCCGGCGATATTACCCATAAATACCACTTTTCCGAACCTTCCCGCCACTTGTGTGGCTTGCAGAAAGGTTATTGGAAGACCGCAAGCCTCAATGCTTCGCTGCACGCCGGCACCGTGGGTTGCATCCAAAATGCGCTGCACAGAAAGTCCATCTTGCCCATCGATGGGAACAAAGCCCATCTGCCCGGCCAGGTTGAGTTTGTGCGGATCAACATCCACAACAAACACGCGACTGCAACCCGTAATCCGAAGCCATTGAGCGCACAGATTGCCGATCGGTCCGGCCCCGAAAACGGCCGCATCGTCGCCCGTGTGGCCCTGCATCTTGCGCACGCCGTGCAGGGCTACGGCCGCAGGCTCGGTCATTGCCGCGTGAAGCAGATTGACATGGTCCGGAACGGCAAAGAGATTCCATTCCGGTACGCGCAGATATTCCGCAAACGCTCCATCGCGGCGGGAGCCGTAGTAATCGTATTCGACGGCTTGAGCATATTCACCGGCCACGCAGGCCGGATCCGTATCCAGATTTTTGGGAATCAGCGGAAACACCGCGACACGGCTGCCGCGTCCAAAGCGGCCCCCGGGAACCGGTTCCTCCACGACACCGCTGAACTCGTGTCCCATCACCAGTGGATAGTGATAGGCCTTGCCCGAAAAAGCGCGTGGAATATCGGAGCCGCAGATGCCGCAGGCGGCAATACGGATCAGAGCCGCAGGCCGTTGATCCGGAGCTTCAGGTATCGGCCGGCTGTTCTGTAGCACCAACTTTCCCTGTGATTCAAGTACCAGTGCGTCCATGATTAATCGTCCCAGTTAATAATAACCTTCAAGCTGTTGGAATCGCCGGCCCGGGCCAGCGCCGCCGCGATGTTCGTATGGCTGAAGCGTTCGCTGGAATTGGTCATGCGATCAAGCCGCGGCAGGTTCTGCCCGTTGAGCAATCCATGCGCCAGCCGGATACTGCGCATACCCGACCCATGTGTCGCCTGATAGCATTGCAACCGGTAATGAATGTCGTTGTTCAAATCTACCTCATGGGCAACGCGCGGCTTGCCGGTGGCGCCTTTGATGCCCGCATGGGCGTCGACCACTGTTCCGTACCCCATCAGCCGTGTTGCCAGGCGATATCCCGGTTCAGCGGGAACATTGATCATGACAAAGTGCGGCTCATTAAATGGGTGGCATTCAGCAAAAATGCGATCTTCCACATGCTCATCCCAGGCAATGCCCGTAACGCGACCATCATTGAAATCAGTCAGCACGCGTTTCAGCCGTTCTGCACCGCGATTTACCATGATAATCTTTCTGGCACCCATTGACTGGGCACATTGCAGTGCATAAGTGCTCTGCGAGCCGGCGCCGATCAGTACGACAACGCGATTCTCAATGCAATGATTGACCCGGGTCATGCCCTCCAGGCAGCAGGCCAGCGGTTCAAGATGACACGCCTGATCCGGGCTGACATCCGGAGAAAATTTCACAATCGGGCCAAGCTCGACAAACCAGGAGGGAAGAATCGCATGCGTGCGGGCAAAACCTGGAAATTCATGCCCGGTAGCCTGCGTATGGGGGCAGCTTGTCCAGTCTCCGGTGCCGTTTATGCCGCAATAAATGCAATTAAGATCGCCGCAGGGAATATCACAGCCTATCCCGACAAGGTCGCCGGGAGAAAACGCCGTCACTGCCTGACCGACCGCATCGACGGTGGCGCTGACTTCATGCAGGATGACAGCAGGCCAGCTTTTGATCCGCGGCAGCCCGGAACGGTAAATCACGCAGTCCGACTGGCATACGGATGTACGCCGGACTCGAATGCGAATCTCGCCGGGACCGGGATCCGCCAACGGCAGTTCTCGAGGCGTAAATACGCCCCCGGGGCGGTCAAGATAGTAGACGAGATGTTTCATGGTCTACTGCCTCCGGAGATAACCGGCACGGCGGTTTGCTGCCGGATTCCCTGATGAATCGCTTGCCGCATGCGATGCGCATTGGCTTCCAGTGTGCCCTCGGTGCTGAAAATGCTGCTGGAACCGGCCACGAGTTCATCAGCCCCGGCGGCAACCATTCCGGGAATGTTGGCGAAACTGACATTGCCATCCACCTCGATCTTCACGGGCAAGTCGCCGAGCCTGCAGCGGCAATCGGCGATCTTGCGAAGGGCACCCGAAAAAAGTTTCTGCCCGGCAAAACCGGGATTCACGGTCATCACCAATACAAAATCGATACAGTCCGCCACGTAATCAAGAACCGACAGGGGCGTTGCGGGGTTGATCGCCACGCCGGCACTGATTCCGGCATCACGCAACTGATCCAACAGCCGGTCCAGATGTGTCACGGCTTCAACGTGCACGGAAACGCGGTTCACGCCGATTTTTACCAAGGCGGGAATGAATTGTTCCGGTTCGTTGACCATCAGATGCACATCCAATGGGATGTCGGTGTTCGGTCGCAACTGCTCAATTAACGTCAGTCCCAGCGTCAGATTCGGCGCAAAGTGGCCGTCCATAATATCGACATGCAGCATGTCCGCGGCGCCTGCCGCCCGCAAACGATCGATCGATTGCTCCAGATTCAACAGGTCGGCACACATCAACGAAGGTGAAATGGTGACTTTCCGCCGGTCCTGATTGTCAACCGGTAATTTGATGCACGATTCCGCTGCGCAAGGAGTTAGAACGTTGGGCGAAGCGATTTCCCATGCCTCGCGAAGATGTTTCAGTGATGCCCGAAGCACGGGGCCAAGATGTCCGTCGGAATAATCCCGCCCGAGTTTGGGGCCGCCGATTTCGAGATAGCCAATCAGCTCATGCACCGGTAAGTCGGATGAATGCCGGGCGTAGAATGCCCTCACGGCGGACACATCTACAATTCCCCGCTGCCGGTCCGCTTCTGAAAAGCCAAAAGTGGCGTTGTAAAGGGCGTCGGTATTTTTGAGATGCACTTCGGATGTGTACGGCAGGCCCACTTGCATCAAGGCAAAATGATCGTGAACGACCTTCCGATCGGAATCAGCGTATCCGTGCGCGATATCGATGCAGTATCCCGGACGGGCGGTGCCGGGATGGGCAAGGTGGTAAGTATGTAATTCCTGAGCCATTGCAATGATTTCGTCCGGTAAGGTCGGTGGCTCGGCGATGCAGCTCATGGGTTCAATGGTCAGCCACTGAAGTCCGCGATCTCCGGCGTGATGCATCAACTGTTTGAAATGTTCCATATAACGCTGCACGCCGGCGGGTTTGGAACTCATCTGATCGCGTAATACCGCGCCCGGATTGGCCCCGGCGCTTCGGGCACCGAGCATCGCCGCAACATCGATCAGCCGATGCATATTGCGGTGGGCCACTTCTGTCCAGCCGGGGCCGTCCTCGCGGAAAAAGCCGCCAAGTTCACGATGGGCGGTAAAAACGCTGGTAATGGAAATGCCGTAATCTTCCGCCCGTGTACGTAAATCCCGGAACCACGCGTCCGGCAGATCATAAAGCTCAAAAAAGGTTCCGAGTTGAACATGCCGCACGTTCTCCACCGCAAGCAGTTTGAACAACCAGTCATACGAGTAGCGGTACATGATCGGATCGGTTTTAAGGCCCAATGTGAACACGCACGCGGGCAACTGGGTTTGTCCGGCGGCATCGCTTATCTTTTGCGTATCATGCTTCATACAGAGCGTAATGATAGATCAATATCGCTTGAATAATAACCGTATATGAAATAATATCGCTCATAAAGATGATCGAATATGATCGATACCAGGAGATTCTCCCTCATGCAGATTCAAAATCCTCGACAGCGCAAGTTGATTGACACACTTACCGTACGCCGGTTTTTGCGACTGGAAGAGGCGATTGCTTTGACCGGTTCGAGTCTGGCAACCATTCGCCGTGATTTTCTTGCCCTGGCGCAGGCCGGATTGGCGCAACGCTTTCGCGGTGGAATACGCCTGCCGCAATCCGATACCATGCTTCCGTTCGCGCTGCGAAATTCGCTGTATTCCGAAGCTAAACAGCGTCTGGCACAGCGGGCCGCGGGGCTGTTGCGCGCCGGAGATGTGGTATTTATTGACGGCGGCACCACCACCGCTCATCTGGCCACCTGCCTGCCGGCGGTTCCGCTTCGTATTCTTACCAGTTCGGTTCGTCTGGCGGCAATGCTTGATGAGCACTGCCGCCGGCCCGATCTGGATATTTATCTGACCGGTGGCCGGCTGTATCCGCATTCAGGATTGCTGGTGGGGCCGTCCGCCGCGGCGTCGGTTGATGAGTATCGGGCGCATTGGGCCTTTCTTTCCGTGGGTGGTCTGACCGCCGACGGTCTGTTTAATACCACCGATTCCGTCGTTGAAACCGAACGCCGTATGATCGCACATGCTGAAAAGGTGGTAGTCATTGCCGATCACAGTAAGATCGGCCGAACGGCCATGTGCCGTGTATGCGGACTTGAAGAAGTGGATATCCTGATCACGGAAGGCACCGCACCGCTTGAAATAGTACACGAAAAGCTGGCGGAATGTTCTGTGCAATCCATTCTGATTTAGCTTATCAATGGCAGTGAAAACCGGCTGTAACGACTCATGCGGTGATACGGGGAAAAGCTGGTGCAGCATCATACATGCTTCCCGGTTATCCCGCCTCCATCCAACGAAAAAATGGCCGCCTGATTTATCCGGAAGTCACATGGAACGCATCCGCCATTTGTGCGCTCACCTTTTGGCCAAGAACGTTGACAAGGGCTTGTGACAGATTCTGCAAGGCATTTTTGGTTCTGATCCTGGGCTTTCTAACGCTGCCGTTACCGGCACCATCAGCCATATCCATTCTCCAATCCAAGTCGCCATCGCATATACCCGCCGCGCCCGAAACTGATTTGGTCGTTGTTCGTTGATAGTTGATGGTTCCCCCGTATCCGCGCAGTCCGCTTAGAGAGTTTACCCCGTGCGCGCCGGGGCGGTCCATCCCATCCTGCCAGGAAGCC
>JAKAYZ010000154.1 GCA_021816165.1 Planctomycetota bacterium
GCAAAGCAGCCCCAATACGGCTCGCCAGCGATAGGGCCAGACACCCATCAATACTCTTAGCAGTGGTTTCATCTACTCCTCGGACCGCGCACTCGCCCCGCAATTCTAAGCCCCATACCATACCATCAAATGGCACCCGTGACATGCCTGCTCAAGGCGCAACTCCCCCTCGCACTGCCTTTGAAGTCAGCCAGGGTTTTTCCTGTTGGTGCACCGATATCTGCTTCGCGGGTGAATGTTGGCAGGGACACCGCTTGGGAAAAAGCACGACCGCACAAACGAAAGCCGTGCGCGTCGTGATCGCGACATGCTGCCGCCGATGGTCATCAGCTCTTTAATTTGTGTATTATCAGCGCGGCATCGTAAGCCGCTGCCGCTTTTTTACGAGCAAATCACATTCGATCTGGTTGTGGCAAAGATGTATCGCCGTCGTCAGCGCCTCGCAGGCGGCCGGAAAATCGCCAAGATTCGCAAGGAACTCACCGCGCACAGCATGAAAAAGATAATATCCATCCATCGCCTTTTCGTCCCCAATCTCTTTGAGCGCCTCGAACGCCTCACGGGCACCGCGCGCCTTGAAGATAGCCACCGACCGATTCAGTCTGACAATCGGCGTTGGTGCCAACGTCGCGAGTTGGTCGTAAAGATGCAATATCCGTGGCCAGTCTGTTAGGCGGTACTCGCCAGCCGCGCAGTGACATGCCGCAATCGCCGCCTCGATGTGATAGCGGCTCACCAGGTCGCCGACGGCGGAACGCCTTAGATGAAGGATGCCGCTCGCTATCAGGCTCTGATCCCAGCGCTTTCGATCTTGCTCCTCCATCGGCAGAAGATCGCCCAAATCCCCCGTTCGCGCGGCAAAGCGACCAAGATTCAGGTACATCAGTGCGAGTAATGCGTCAATGATGGGCCGCCGGTCCGGGAATCCGTCAAGCAGCAATTCGGCCAATCGCACCGCCTCTTCGCAAAGTTCCGGCCGTGTCAGGCGTTTGCCTGCGGCTGCTTGGTATCCCTCATTAAACATTAGATAAATGGTTGTCAGAACCGCATCCATACGTGAATTTAAATCAGCGGCACCGGGCAAGTCGCAAGGTGCGTCGGTGGCGCGGAGAATGGCCAGCGCCCGGCTGATTCGGCGCTTCACAGCCGCGGGCGATGCCAGCAGCGCCTGGCTTATCTCAGTGACGCCAAATCCGCCAACCATTTTTAATGTCAATGTAAGCTGCAATTCCCGGCTCAATTGAGGATGAGCGCAAAGAAAGATCACGCGCAGTTGACTGTCGCGCTGATATGCCTCTAACACCTCATGATCAGCCGGCAAATTCTCAAAAAGTTTGTGATATGCCGCCACCTGGGCATTTTTGGCGTTCACCAGCCGCCCATGTTTAAGGACATCCAGCATGACGCGCCGCGCTGTCTGATACAGCCAGGCCGTCGGATCGCGCGGAAGGCCATAATAGGGCCATACGCTCAGCGCCCGCAGAAGGGCCTCCTGCACGGCATCCTCAATGGCGTTGAGGTGTTGCATGCCGAAGGTGCGCAGCAGGATGGCCGTCAGTCGGCCATATTCGCGGCGGAAAAGGTTCTCTATCAATCCCGTGGTTGGATTTGACCGCGTCGCGGCATCGGGCCGAGTTTCAGCTTTCACATCCTGCCACTCGCCCAATTTATCATCCCCGGCAGCCAACATGGTCATTTATCGCTTAAACATTAATTGGATGTTACGACTGTCCAACCCACGCCGTAGCGATCCTTACACATCCCAAACTTCGGCGAAAAAAAGGTTTTCTCCATGGGCTGCACGACGCTGCCGCCTTCACTCAAAGCACTGAATATCCTCTGGGCCTCGGACTCACTATCAATCATGAGCGCCAGGCTGAATCCCTGCGGCTTTACCGCGGTGCCAGGGCCTCCGTCCGACATCATGAGCGAGGTACCGCCAATTTCCAGTTGCGCATGCATAATCGCATGCAGATTTACTTCCGGTCGTGCACGGAATTCGGCTTCTGCGTTGGGATGGTCGCTGTAACGCATTTTTACGACGACCTTGGCATCCAACACTTTGCAATACAGCGCAATAGCTTCTTCGCACCGTCCGTTGTAGGACCACACGTAGGGGCTGAGGCTAAGGGCATTTTTACCGGCCATTTGAGATACTTCCTTTCGCAAAAATCCGATATCGACATATAAACGCGACAACCATTCGCAGGCGCTTACGCCATCACCTCGGCCATCTCGACGTGCATGCTGTGCGCCTTGGCGACTGGACAACTCGTGGCCACTTGACGAACCTCAACCGTCACGCCGTGCTTCAACATTGGGCACTGGCGGGCAATTGCGACCGCTGCATCTATGTCGGGTGCCTTTACCATGGTATAGCCGCCGATGGCTTCCTTGGATTCGGCAAACGGCCCATCAACCGCAACGGCGTTATTGCGCATGCTGACCCGCATGCCGGCAAATTCCAAAGGCTGGGCGGAAATAAATTTTCCTTCCTCAGCGAGGCGGGCCATCCAATCCATCATCGCTTGAACGCCTTGCTGAATTTCGGTGGCGGACATGTCTGCATGCCAGTCTGTTCCTCGAAAAAGCAGCATAAATGTGGGGCTTTGGTTATCCGATGCCATGATCAGGCTCCTTATAAAACTGCCCGGACACCATGTCCGGACAACTCCATGACGATGGAGACCGAAAAAGCGGGACATTCAATTTTGAATTTTTTTGATGATCGGGACTCCCTACGTTGAGTGAATCAATGGTAGCCACAATACGCAGGGTCAATTCATCTGCGGGTCGGCCGGAACAAAGCGGCTTGATAATTGCGGCATGACAGATCGCATGGTCGCTATGCGGGTCAGCATGATCCACACGCGATCCTGCTGAATTTCACCGAGCGCCACCGTTTCAGTCGCGGGGCAGGTCAGCCATGACCCCGACTCAATTTCCGTTTCCAACTGGTTGGGACTCCACCCTGCGTTACCCACAAAAAAACGCGAAGGCTGAATGTCATTTTCGATAATTTGCTTGATGTGATCCGCATCAATCGAATAATGCAGACCATCCACTATGACTTGGTCGGCAAATTGACGGCCATCGTGTAAAGCCAGCAAAGGCCCGGCGCATGGGCCGCCAGCGTGCAATTTTGAGGTGTTTTTGCAAACGCCGCCATCAATCTTGGCCCACGCATCCTTGATGGTGACATCCAGTGGCCGGTTAAGGATTATGCCCATTGCACCATCGGCATCGTGGCGAACGAGCAGCACCACCGATCTGTAAAAATTCGGGTCCAAAAGCCCCGGCATGGCGATGAGCAAATGACCGCGTAATTCCGCCATGTAACAACTCCTGTATTGAATCGTCGCCCGGGGCGATCAGGCCGCCGAGGCAGCGATGTCCGTCACCGGCGACTTAATAGCCATTGGCGAATTTGCCCGCCAGTCCAGATGATATCGCCAATTGCGATCATCCAACTGCGGAAAATCGGTTCGATAATGCACGCCCCGCGTTTCCTGTCGCATATTGGCGGATACCGCGATCAGGCGTGCCACCTGCAGCATATTCTGCAATTCCCAGCCGGCGGGTTTATCAAAACTTTTATCCAGGATGTATCGACTCCAAAAATCAATAATCTCTGTCGATTCATCGAGGCGCGGGCCAAACCGTTCCACGCCGACATTTCTCCACATCAATGACCGCAGCGAGCTTAGCACATCCAGCATATCGAGTTCGGTCCTTTGGCTTTGTGGAATCTCGGCTGTCAAACGCGGCACCACCGTAGACCGTGGTTGCCGCGTGAGCGACCGGAGCACATGCTGCCCCGCCCGTTCGCCAAAAACCAGCGCCTCAATCAGCGAATTACTTGCCAGTCGGTTGGCACCGTGCAGTCCAGTGTAAGACACCTCACCTACCGCATAGAGATTCTCAACCGTCGTGAGCCCATCCAAATCGCATACCACGCCACCTACCATGTAATGCGCACTTGGATGCACGGGGATAGGTTGTTTTGATGGATCAATACCAAACTTCTCACAGACCTCAAAGATACCGGGAAACCGGGCCGCAAACGCCTCCCGTGACATGTGTCGGCAATCTAAAAATACGTGAGTCGTCTGCGTTTTGGCCATATGGTCCAAAATAGATCGTGATACCACATCCCGCGGTGCCAGCTCCGCCATCGGGTGGTACATCGTCATAAAACGCTGCCCGGTCTTATCGATTAACGTGGCCCCCTCACCGCGTACCGCCTCGCTGACCAGTGACCGGGTGGCACCCGCTATGTAAATGGTGGTGGGGTGAAACTGCACCATTTCCATATTTCGCAGCACCGCTCCGGCACGCCACGCCATGGCATGTCCATCCGCAGTGGCAATCAGCGGATTGGTGGTTTCGCGGTACAGCGCTCCAATGCCGCCGCTGGCCAAGATCGTCTTGCGGGCAAAAATGACAAAAATTCCCCGCGTCGCCTCCCACGCCAACGCCCCGAGGCACTGATTATCCACGGTTAAAAGATCAATAATAAACGTGTGTTCAAGGATTGATATCTGTTCCCGGCTTCGGGCGACCGCACTGAGACAGTTTGCCAATTCACGCCCGGTTGAGTCTCCCAATGCGTGGACGATCCGCGCAAATGAATGGCCACCCTCGCGTCCGAAAGAAAGCTGCCCGTTCAGTTCCCGGTCAAAATTGGCACCCCATTGAATAAGCTCGTTAATGCGCGCCGGCCCCTCACGCACGACGATCTCGGCTGCCGGTCGATCACCCAGTCCGCATGCCACCTTCAATGTGTCCGCAATGTGGCTTTCAAATGTATCAGCGGGCTGCATCACGCTGGCAATGCCCCCTTGGGCGTAAAACGTGTTCGATTCCGATAGCTGGTGCTTGGAAACTACCAGAACCTCGGCACCGTCTCCGGCTTCAATGGCCGCACGCAACCCGCCGACCCCGCTGCCAATCACCAGTACATCGGTGGTGACTTGGGGCAACCGATGCGTCTTAAAAGGGCACAAATACATTCGCTGCATATTTCAGGGCGGCTCCGGCAAACAAGGGTTCCATCACCCACGCATTATATACCGGTTTGGTGCCATCGTTAGCAGCGAAAAATTTCAGCCCGCATCTCAGTGTTTCTGCAGTTCACGCTGGCAATCGGCCACAGCCGCCAACACATACCAGTTGGCCAGCGGCGGGGCGTTGGTCAGTCCGCCCGTTAGATCAAGATGCAAAAATGGATTACTGACGGTTAACAGCTTGCCAGCCGGGGCTGTAGTCGCAATGCCGTTGCTGAGTTTGACCTTTTTTCCTGCTGCCGCCGTGACCGTAAGTGTGCCGTATTTCGATGATGGCCGCAGATCAACCCCACACTGCATTTTCAAAACGCGATAAAATATAGCCTCCGCCCTGTGATAATGTTTCGCCCAAAAAAGCTTCTGCCCACGAAACCACAATGTGGTCAGCTTTCCGATACGCGGTTTTATTCCTGCCTTCTGTAAAAACACCTTTACCAGATTGGATGGAACAGACCAGTCCTGCCCCGTTCCAGGACGCCCCGCGTCATTAATAGCCACCACACGTCCATAACGGTCAATTTCCGGTCCGCCGCTGTCGCCCTCGTTAATAAATGATTCCATGTGAAAGGCACTCCAGCCAAATTTCGTAGCCTCCACTGAATCAATGGTCGCATCCATTGCCGTCACCTGGTATTTAGCCGAAGTTTTCATGGTTTGTTTTTGCACGGCAACCGCTGGAAAGCCGAAACATCGCACCCGACTGCCCAGCGCAAAATTTCCAGAATCCGCCAATGGCAGGCATATCAACGATGCCCCAATGGTTGGGTTGTCCAATTGCAAAATGGCAATATCTTTACCGGGATATGGTGAACCTTTCGTCAAGACTTTGGCGTAGTACCCCACAAACTTAGACCCGGGGGCGTAAACGTATCGGTCCAGAGTGATCCACTCCGGAGATTTTGGCTTGCTGCGGTCGGTCGTGCCGGTGTCCTCAGCGATAATTTTGGCCAGGCCCGCAGGTGATTTATCATTCAATATCGACGGTAGGGTTATCGAATTCACGATAAATGGGTTTGCAAAAGGGCGGCTTGCTGGCACCGCATCCGGGCGATAATTGAGCATCACAACGATGCGGGTAAATGGCTCGGCAAGGTGTGATTTACCCAATAAAAAATGCAGCAATGCAACTGCCACTGCGCGTCGAAGATCAGCCGGGCAGGGAGACCCGATGCCCACTTGAATTTGCCGCAGCGACGCCCTTAATGGGCCGTTTTCAATAAAATATTCAAGAAGATGCTGCGCCTCGATCGCGCCGCCGACTGATGTCGCTA
>JAKAYZ010000155.1 GCA_021816165.1 Planctomycetota bacterium
TTGTAGAAAGCCGAATGATCTTGATTTTGCTTTTACTAGGCCTTTTGTTCTTCAGCAGCAGCTTGGCCATGGTTTGGCTCTGCGATCGGATAGCGAGGATTGAACGATGAATTTTTGGGACTGGGTGTTGTTGGTGATTACCGTCGGCTTATTGATTTACCTGACGGTCGCGATGCTTTGGTCGGAGAAGTTTTAATGTTGTACGATGGATGGATGCAGCTTGCCTTTCTATTGGCGGCGGTGCTGGTACTGGCCAAGCCTTTGGGCGAATACATAGCGCGGGTTTTTACAAAGGGTCGCCTGCCTTTGATCGGGCGCATAGGCCAGCCGGTGGAAGCCACTATCTACCGCATGGCGGGAGTGCGGTGCGACGACCAGCAGAACTGGATACAGTACGCTGTCGCCTGCCTGCTGTTTAATCTCGTGGGTTTTATATTTTTGTATTTGCTGCAACTGCTGCAACAGCATTTGCCATTAAACCCGGCCCATCAAAGCCATGTGCCGGCGGCTTTGGCATTTAATACGGCCGCGAGTTTTGTCACCAATACCAACTGGCAAAATTATGCCGGCGAAACCACCATGAGCCTGCTGACGCAGATGCTTGGTATGACGGTACAAAATTTTTTATCGGCAGCAACGGGCATAGCGGTCATGGCGGCATTCCTGCGGGGTCTGGCCTCAAAGGGCACTGGAAAGCTAGGAAGCTTTTGGGTTGATCTGGTTCGGTCAACACTCTATATCCTGCTGCCCCTGGCGATTATCACATCGCTTGTGCTGGCGTCTCAGGGGGTGGTGCAAACCTTCCATGCCACAAGGCAAGTTCATACATTATCAAATACGACGATGACCGCCCAAGCGAAGGCATCAAAGGCCAGCATCCAAAACATCGCCATGGGACCGGTCGCCTCACAGGAGGCAATAAAGCAGATCGGAACCAATGGGGGTGGCTTTTTTAATGCGAATTCCGCCCATCCATTTGAGAACCCGAACGGCCTGACCGATTTTGTTGAAATGCTGGCGATGCTGCTGATTCCCGCCGCCTCCTGTTTTACATTCAGCCGGATGATTGGCGATAAGCGGCAAGGGCGCGTGATCTTGGTGACGATGGCGGTAATCTTTGCGCTGTGCGCCACGCTATGTATCACCTTTGAGCAGCAGCCCAATCCAATATTGCCGGGCATCGTCAATCAGCACCATACAGGGCTGGCACCCGGCGGCAATATGGAGGGCAAAGAGGTTCGCTTTGGCCCGGCGAATTCGGCCATCTGGACATGCGTGGCAACAGGTACCTCCACCGGTGCCGTCAATTCCATGCTTGATTCTTATACGCCCTTCGGCGGGTTAATTCCAATGTGGCTTATGAAGACCGGCGAGGTGATATTCGGTGGCGTCGGAGTGGGGCTTACCGGCATGCTGATTACGTCGATGGTGGCGGTGTTTTTGTGCGGACTGATGGTTGGTCGCACGCCCGAATACCTTGGGAAAAAACTCGGTGCGTTTGAAATTAAAATGGTTTCTTTAGCGATTCTGATTCCGCCCGCTTTGGTACTTATCGGAACAGCCATTGCTTCGGTGACGCCATCGGCCATAGCCAGCGTGGCCAATCCCGGTTCGCACGGATTTTCAGAAATTCTATATGCCATGACCAGCATGTCGAACAATAACGGCAGCGCTTTTGCGGGCCTCAATGGCGACACCAACTTTTACAACATTCTCGGTGGTGTGATGATGCTGGCGGGCCGATTCTGGTCGATTGTTGCTACCCTTGCGTTGGCCGGTGCCATGGCAAACCGTAAGCCATCACCGCCCAGTGTGGGAACATTTCCAACGCACACTCCTCTGTTCGCCGTCATTCTCGCCGGTACGATTGCGCTCATCAGCGGTTTAATATTTTTGCCCGCGCTGGCATTGGGGCCGATAGCAGAAGGGCTGGCCCACGTTGTGCATTGAATGAACTGAGGAACAACGGTTTTCAGTAACATTCAGGACAGCACAGAGAATCCATTTGTTTGATCAGTGAGGTTTGACTTATGACCACCACCAACGCTAAACGTGGTAAGCTTTTCAGCAAGGACATACTCAGATCGGCATCGCTGGACGCACTGCGCAAACTGTCACCCATGCAGCAGGTGCGCAATCCCGTGATGTTTGTAGTCTATGTCGGGAGCATTGTTACAAGCTGCATCAGCATCCATAGCATGGCGATCGGCTCGAACACCGCCTTGGAGCAGGTGTGGATCAGCGTATGGCTGTGGTTTACCGTGATATTTGCCAATTTCGCCGAGGCTGTCGCGGAGGGGCGTGGCAAGGCACAGGCAGAGTCTTTGCGCAAATCGCGAAAGGATACCAAAGCACGACGACTGGCGACGGCTAAGCGCGATGCCCAAACTGAGATGACTTCGTCATCGCAACTCTCCAGTGGCGACTTCGTACTGGTGGAGGCCAATGAATTCATTCCTGCAGACGGAACGGTGGTAGAGGGTGTTGCATCGGTGGACGAGTCCGCGATTACGGGAGAGTCGGCACCGGTGATTCGTGAAAGCGGCGGCGACCGATCAAGCGTTACCGGTGGAACACGTGTGCTTTCCGATTATCTCATCATTGAGATAACGGCCAAACCTGGAGAAACCTTTCTGGACCGAATGATTGCAATGGTCGAAGGTGCCCGCCGCGGCAAAACGCCGAATGAAATCGCATTGGGAATATTGCTCGCCGGCTTTACGATTATCTGCCTGCTGGCGGTTGCGACTTTGGAACCATTTTCAATATTTTCCGTAAAAGTAGCCGGGCACGGCCAGGCCGTGGGCGTAACATCGCTGGTGGCGCTGCTGGTTTGCCTGATTCCCACGACCATAGGCGGGCTGCTAAGCGCTATTGGCATCGCCGGGATGAATCGCATGGTGCAGGCGAATGTCATCGCCACATCGGGGCGATGTGTCGAGGCTGCAGGCGACGTAGATGTGCTGCTCCTGGACAAAACCGGGACCATCACCATGGGCAATCGCGAAGCAGCCGCCTTTCATCCTGCTCCAGGTGTGCGGGCGGAACGCTTGGCTGATTTAGCGCAGCTTTCATCCCTGACGGACGAAACGCCAGAAGGACGAAGCGTGGTAAAGTTGGCAAAAAAGGAATTCGGTATTCGAGAACGTGATATGCATGCGCTCGATGCGGTATTTGTACCGTTCTCGGCGCAAAGCCGGATGAGCGGTGTGGATATGGGCAAACGCCGCATTCGCAAGGGGGCGGCCGATGCGGTCAGTCGGTTTGTTCAAGAACAGGGCGGAGAAGTTCCGGCACCGCTCATCGAGTGCGTGAAAGACATTTCCCGTCGAGGGGGCACGCCGCTTATGGTTGCAGAAGACCATGAAGCCATCGGCGTTATTGAACTCAAGGATATTGTAAAACGTGGCATTAAGCAGCGCTTTGCCGATTTACGTCGCATGGGTATCCGCACAGTGATGGTCACCGGCGATAATCCATTGACGGCAGCGGCGATTGCGGCGGAGGCGGGCGTCGATGATTTTGTCGCAGAGGCTCTGCCGGAATCTAAACTGAAATTGATCCGGGAATATCAAGGTGCGGGACGCCTGGTAGCGATGACCGGCGACGGCAGCAATGACGCACCGGCGCTGGCGCAGGCGGATGTGGCAGTTGCCATGAATACCGGCACCCAAGCCGCCAAGGAGGCGGCGAATATGATTGACCTGGATTCCAATCCGACAAAACTTATTGAGGTGGTCGAAACAGGCAAACAACTGCTGATGACGCGGGGAGCGCTGACCACATTTTCGGTCGCCAATGACGTGGCAAAATACTTTGCCATCATTCCCGTCATTTTCGCTACCACGTATCCTCAGCTTTCGGCGCTCAATATCATGGGCCTGAATCCACACACCGCCATATTGTCTGCGGTTATTTTTAACGCATTGATCATTGTGTTTCTCATACCCGTAGCGCTACGCGGCGTGCGGTATCGCGCCAAACCCGCAGCCGTGCTTTTACGCGATAACCTGCTAATTTACGGCTTGGGCGGACTGATTACGCCGTTTGCGGGCATAAAGCTTATTGATGTATTGATCGGCGTCGCAAGCCACGGCTTTCACGGGTAAGTCTGGCGGATTGCTACGCACCGCGCCAGCAGAAAGGGGATATTAAGCCATGCGGACAATCATTCGACCATGCTTGACTATTTTCAGCCTTATGGCCTTGCTGACGGGTATTATTTATCCACTGGCCATCACTGCCGGGGCGCAGTGGCTATTTCCGGTTGAAGCGAATGGAAGCCTTATCAACCGGCTTGGGAAAGCCACCACCAATACGGCCAAGGCGGTGGGATCGCGCCTGATCGGACAGAATTTCACCTCGCCTCGCTATTTCTGGCCGCGACCGTCGGCTACCAATCCCCCCTACAATGCGGACGCATCGACGGGGTCTAACTACGGCCCGCGCAGCCCGGCTCTTCAGACCGAAGTGAAGACGGCAGTCAGGCACCTTCAGCGTGCGGATAGGGGGAACCTGCATCCCATTCCCGTTGATCTGGTGACCAGTTCCGCCAGCGGGCTGGACCCGGACATTTCACCGGCGGCGGCTTATTACCAGGCCAGCCGGGTGGCAGCGGCGCGGCATATGCCGGTAGCCCCCGTGAAAAAGCTGATTGCTGAGTCAATCCGTGAACCGTGGCTTGGTTTTTTTGGAGAGTGTTATATTAATGTTCTGGAATTGAACATCCACCTCGACCAATTGAGCGCGAAGTGGAACATAAAACGAAAGTTGCATCACCATGCCGGAAGATCAACGCCCTAATCCTGACCTGCTGCTGGAGATAACCGAGCGCGAGGAACGGCGGCGCAAGCGTGGCCGGCTGAAGATATTTTTCGGAGCCGTGGCAGGCGTCGGCAAAACCTACGCCATGCTGGAGGCTGCGCGGCAACTCGCCATTGGCGGGCATAGGATACTGGTTGGTTATGCAGAACCACACATTCGCCCCGATACCGAACGATTGCTGCTGGGGCTGGACATACTGCCGCATCTGCAGGTGCAACATCGCGGTGTTGCGCTGCGCGAATTTGATATTGATGCGGCGTTGAAGCTCCGCCCGGAAATCATTCTTATTGATGAACTGGCCCATACCAACGCACCAGGGATGCGGCATACCAAGCGCTGGCAGGATGTCATGGAACTTATTGAGGCGGGTATCACCGTTTTTACGACGCTCAACGCGCAGCATCTGGAGTCGGTCAATGATCTTGTGGCGCGTGCAACCGGCGTAAGGGTGCAGGAGACGCTTCCGGATCATGTGTTTGAAAGTGCCGATGAAGTGCAACTGGTGGATATTCCGCCTGAACAGCTTTTGCAACGTCTGGCGGATGGAAAAATCTACCGGGGTTCCGGGGCGGATGCGGCATTGGCCAACTTTTTTACCCTTGATAATTTAATGGCATTGCGTGAATTAGCGCTGCGGCTCACCGCCGACCGCATAGACCGCCAGCGTGACGAGCGAATCGTAGCCGTCGGTGGGCGGGAAAATACGAGCATATCGGAACGATTGCTGGTATGTGTGGGGCCGAGTCCGACATCGGCGGATTTGATCCGGGCCGCGGCGCGAATGGCAAAGATGACGCACTCAAGCTGGACGGCGGTTTTTGTCGAAACACCATCGCTGTCGGTGAAGGATTCATCGCGCCGTCGTCTGGCCGAAGCCAACTTACAACTCGCCGAGGAACTCGGTGCCAAGCGGGTAATCCTGCAGGGACATCACGCGGCCCGGGAAGTTGCGGCTTATGCCAGAAAGGAAAATGTAGCACGTATTATTGCCGGTAAACCGGCGGCTGCAGGCTGGCGGCGATGGGTGGCATCCTCCTTTACGCGCGAACTTATACAAGAAAGCGGTTCAATTGCCATTGATTTGATCCGGGAGCCACCCGGCCCGAAATTGAATCTTAAGCCAGAGGTCCATGCGCAAAGTACCACGGGAAAAGAGGTCATGATTGCGGCTGGTGTGGTGCTGCTGATAACCGCAGTGGGTGTGTGGCTTTACCACGGGCTGGGGCTATCGAACATCAACGTAATCATGCTTTACCTGGTGGGCGTGATATGGCTGTCTTTCCGCATCGGACGCACAGCCGGCATCACCGGGGCGATCCTGGGAGTTATGGCTTTTGATTTTACGGTCGTTCCCCCCTACTACTCATTTGCGGTATCCGACGCGCAATATATCCTCACATTTTTCGTCATGCTTTTGGCCGGTCTGCTCATCAGTACCGTAACCACACGCTTACGACAACAGGAAATGCTGGCGCGGCAGCGACAGGTAAGAATGGGAGCTTTGCTC
>JAKAYZ010000156.1 GCA_021816165.1 Planctomycetota bacterium
CAATATGGCAAAAGTCTAGCTAAACTCACGACGATGAGAAAGGGGTTCCACACCCCTTGCCAACAAACACGGCCCCGACCATTAAGGCGGGGCCGGGCAAGCTGGAAGGCGTTAAGCCCGGCACCGCTATATCTTGATCAACGATACACCCAATCCCGCGAAATCGCCGGCGTTTTCCGTCATGATGGCGTCCAGCTTATGAATGCGAAGCGCCGCTACCAGCCTTGCGTCGTGCGCACGTTTTCCCTGTACGTGCTGCGCACTAACAATATCAAGCCAAACGTTATAGATACCATCGACGTCATCGCGCAAGGGAAACGATTCCACCATCTCTCGCACACGGTCTTCGGTTTGCTTCGGCCCCATGGCCAGCCCGTTATCGTCTGCGGGGCGCGTGGCAACCACCCAAAACTCGTAGAGCACCTGCGGTACAAGGCACAACTCGTCGCCCAGCGTCCTCTGACGCCTAATGGCTTGTGCCATTCTTGCCCGGCGATTCTCCTCGCAAAGCCCTACAAGGATGTTGGTATCCAGCAAAATCTTCATCAGCGATCTCAGTAAATGCTGTCTCGCGAGCTGCTCACGCGATGGCTTACCCGAGGCAGGCGAGAGAGAAGCTGATCGAAGGCGGCCAGCCAGCGATCGAGTTGCGCGTCTTGTGCGGGCGCAACCGGCGATGCCACCGAACTTGTGTCCACAATGACTACCATCCACATCAGGCTTGGAATAATTTCGCCGTTTTTTACCGGCATCCTGTTGCGCTCAGGATAGCTCTGTACCGCCAGGGAACTCCCCCGGTCGATCGTTAGATCCGCGTGCGGAGTTTTCCAAGACGGCACCGCGGAA
This sequence comes from Planctomycetota bacterium, assembly GCA_021816165.1. Next base: position 847 of record JAKAYZ010000156.1, read on the forward strand.
GGAATCAGCGGTAGGCCCTCCACGGAAGAGTAAGGCAATAAGATGTTCATGCTGCATACCTTAATATACCGGCTTATGCCTGGCAAGCGTCTCCGGAGCAAGCAAACCAAAAAAGCGTTCATGGCAGAGTTTTTTGGCGTGGCGCAGCTTCTCAGGAAAATATTGCCAGAATTCGGAATTTTCCGCCGTTCTCCAGCCGACCTGGACATCCGTCACCAGGCCGCGCTTTGTCTGTTTTCCGATGACGACGGTAGCTGGATTACGTATCCGAATGACGCATTCAAAATCCTCTTCGGTGGTTTTTACCTCTACGCCCAATTCGTCAAATCCGGATTCAAGGTTCCCCACCGATAGTTTCAGGTTCAGGAGCGCCATCCCGCCGCCCGGACTGGCATCGAAATAATCAATATACCGAATCGTTACGCGCTCGGGATCTTTCACCAAACCGGATTCTTTCGCCACTTTCACCACTCGACCAATTTCCCCTTCATAAAAGTCCCAGCCGGGGTAGGGACATACGACCCCCACGGCAATGCTACGGTCACCAATGAATATGGAATAATTGCCATAACGCAGCACCGCAGTCGGGGCATAGCGCAGCTGTTCGTTGTTGTCCCGAACATCTCGTGGCACGGAGGCAAGAGCAAAGGTTTCAATTGTCGGATTGTACTGCGGTGATTTAAGGTTCTCGAAAAGAATACCGGGCAGAGCCGCCCCCGCGGCCTGATCACCTTCAAAGCGAAGTTCCCAGACGGCCTCAATTATTGGTTCAATTTCCAGCTTTCGCGGAATCTTCTCGCTGGGCTTGGCCATGTGACAAATCCTTTTCCAAGTCAACGTTCATCGAATGTATTCTAGCGTAATATCCCTGCTGGACAAAGGGCAGGTCCCACAATCGAGGCTCGTCTCGAGGCCGCCATCCACCGCACCGCCAACTGCAATGTGCCGCCCGCGCCGCGACCATGGACGCCATCTGGCGCGGGTTGGCCTCCGCTCACGGCGTAATCGTAGGAACTGTTCCATCGGGCGTTGTCGTAACCGCTGGCCATAAACCGCGGCTTTCCGGTATTCTGCCATCATGGCCACGGAGACCTTCATCATGGATGCTGCAGATACCAAAACGCCCCGCCCCGCCAATCGCCCGTTCTTCCCAACACGGGCAGGGCTGGGTAGGATAAACAGCACGCTTGAACGAAAGGGCGGTGACCATGGAAACGGTTGGGAAGTGGGTTTGGGCTCTGACTGTCGGCGTGCTGGTGACATGCTGGTTGGCACCGAGCGTGGCGAAAGTGCCGCCGGTAGCTAAAACGAGCCAGGGCGGGTCCATCACCGGCAAAGCGGTTTGGCAGCGGCGGCCGCTACCCTCGGGCTGGCTTCTAGCCATCACACTCACTGAAGAGCATGGAGGGCAGGACAAACCGGTGACTTTTCATGCCACGGCTGGCAAACAGGGCACCTTTACCCTCGGCCATATTCGGCCGGGTACCTACCGCGTCTCACTTTGGCTCACCGTCAGTGCCACGGTACTCGGGGATCGGGGCCGCTTCGGTGGGGCTGAGTTCCGCGGGAATCTCCGCAAGCCGGTGGTGGTTCGGGCAGGGAAGAGGGTCGATGTCGGAACGATCAGGCTGTTGGCATTCTGCATACAATGATCTGCGGCGATGCCGAGGTTGGTGAAGGCGGGCGGCTCATCGATGGCAACGCCGGGGTGGGAGGGCTGGGAATTTCCACGGAGACCTTCATCATGGATGCTGCAGATACCAAAACGCCCCGCCCCGCCAATCGGTTGCGGGACGCACAAAGCCCGTATCTCTTGGCCCATGCCCACAATCCTGTGGATTGGTACCCGTGGGGGCCGGAGGCTCTTGAAAAAGCCCGCCGCGAAAACAAACCGATTTTTCTTTCCATCGGCTACTCCGCCTGCCACTGGTGCCACGTGATGGAACGCGAAGTTTTTGAAAACGCCGCCATAGCCGCTCTGATGAACCAGCATTTTATCAACATCAAAGTAGACCGCGAAGAGCGGCCCGACCTCGACGAAATCTACATGTTGGCCACGCAACTGATTTCCGGTGGTGGCGGATGGCCGATGAGCGTATGGCTGACCCCTGATCTGCAACCCTTTTATGCCGGAACTTATTTTCCACCGGTGGAGAGTTATGGCCGTCCCGGATTTCCCCAGCTTGAAAATGCCATCGCCGAGGCGTGGCGGAATCGACCCCAGGAAATCCTGGCCCACGCCCAAACCGTGGTTCGCGCCATGGAAGAACATGGCCGCAGTGCCGGCACCGCCAGTGCCACGCTGGTTTTGCCCCAGGTGCTGCAGGCCTGTATCGCGCACCATTGGTCGCGGTTCGACCACACGTGGGGCGGCTTTGGCACCGCGCCGAAATTTCCCCCCAGCCAGTTTCTTTCCCTGCTGCTGCGTTTGTTGGAACTTGATGGCCACGATGGCCGACCTGCCGATGCCCCCCCGCACCACCACCCAAGCCTTGCGGCCCTCGATCAGGCCCAGATCAACACCATGCTCACCGGTACACTCAATGGCATGGCCGCCGGAGGAATCCACGACCAGATTGGCGGTGGCTTCGCCCGTTACAGCACCGACCAGCGCTGGCTGGTGCCCCACTTTGAAAAAATGCTCTATGACAATGCCCAACTTGCCGGTATTTATGCCCGGGCCGCCGTGGTGCTGCGTCGCCCCGAATATCAGCGGGTGGTCCGCCGCACGCTGGATTTCTGGCTCAACCGCATGACCGCTCCCGATGGGGCATTTTTCAGCACCTTGGATGCCGATTCCGATGGCCACGAGGGCCGGTTCTACGTATGGTCCGCTGATGAAATTCGCCAAGTTTTGCCGGATGCGGCAGATTACCGTCTGGTGGCCCGGCACCTGGGCATTTCCGATGCGGGAAATTGGGAAGCAACCAATGTGCCGCACATCGCCGAACCGGTCCAGCGCCTGGCCGTTGCAGAGGGTCAGGATGCCGCCATTTTGCAATCGCGCATCGACGCCCTGTGCGAAACACTTGCCGCCGTGCGCGACCATCGGGTGCCCCCGGCCCTGGATGACAAAATCATCACCAGTTGGAATGGCCTGATGATTTCCGCTCTGGCCGTTGCCGCCAGATCGATGGGCGAGCCAAGGTATGCCACCGCGGCCATGGCGGCGGTGAAATTCCTCTTCAGCCGCCATATCAATGCCGCCGGCCAATTGCTGCGTGTCAGCCGCCGTGGTGTGGCCGCATCAGTTCCCGGCTTTCTGGAAGACTATGCCTATTTGCTGATGGGAATCATGGATTTAATTCAGGCTGGCCCGCTGCTGCCCGCCGCCGACGCCGCAGCTTTGCCCGCGTTGGCCCACCGCATCGCCACCGCCATGGTGGAGCAATTTTATGATGCTGCCGCCGGCGGTTTTTTTATGACTTGCCCGCACCATGACCAACTCTTTCTCCGCCTGAAAACCGCCCAGGACAACGCCACCCCATCCGGCACGGCTTTGGCCCTGCACGGCCTTCTAGCTCTGGACCGCCTCAGCGGCACCCGCCATTACCAGCACGTACTGGAAAATACCCTCCGCCATGAGGCGGAGGCGATTGGCCATTATCCGCAGGCGAATTCAAGCCTGCTGGAAGCATTGCTGGTACACGCAGCGGCAGGCCATGGTAACACAGCTGCCGGCCCAACCCAACCTTCGGATTTTCCCGCTCCAGCACCGGCCCTGAATTTAGCGCTCGTCGCCGTCACGCCGGCCCCCAGTGCGGCCGGTGGGCCACCGGAATACGAAATCCAACTGCGGCTGGAGATTCCGCCGGACTATTACATCGCTCATCCGCCGCCGACGAATGCCACGCCCGGCCCGCCCCTGGGACTAAACCTTGCCGGCCACCCGGATCTCCATTTGGTGCAAGCGGTGCTGCCCCCGCCGCTGCCGGCATCGTCCGACTGCGGAGACACTGTGGCCTATCGCGGCCAAGTGCTGATAAGCCTCCGCTGCGCCTGGCAAGCCAAACCGCCGCCGGGCCGCTATGATATTCAGATGGCCGCCACGGCTCAGCTGTGTACCACCGGCTACTGCCTGGGCCGCGTCCAGGCAATAGCCCATGCGACGCTGACCGTGGACTGATGCACCTGAATACGTATTATCGATCAAGGAGCCTCTATCATGCAATTCAGCAGCGAGCGCGTGGCCACAGTAATTGCGGCCTGTGAAACATTTATTGCCGACAAGGACGACGCCTGGAGCCTCAGCCGCCCGGCGGCGATGTTTATTTATCAAATCGCCTTGCTGCGGCAAGCCCGCAACATTCTGGAAATCGGCACCAGTTATGGCCACAGTGGCTTGTTTTTGGCGGATGCCGCCCGTAGAAACCAGGGCCGCTTCACCACCGTCGATAAAGACCTGCGCAAGGTTGAAATAGCGCGCCAGTTTTTCGCTGATGCCGGCCTGGATACCGTCAGTACCCTGATTCCCGGCACCGCTCCGGAGGTGCTTGGGCAGGCCCCGGACGGCATTGATCTGCTTTTTATTGATGCCACCAAAACCGAGCAGGATGCTTATTTTGACGTGCTTTGGCCGCGGCTTGCCGTCCCCGCCGTTATCATCACCGACAATGCCACCAGTGCCGGAGACAAAATGGCCCCCTTTCTGCGGCGGCTGCGCACCGATACCCGTCTGATCAGCAATCTCGTGCCGATTGGCAACGGCATGGAATTAACCCTGCGCATGAAATAAGCAAAATAATGCCATTGGCGGGGCACGCTTGCCGATAAAGAAGGTGGGAGAAGGTGGTTTTGCGGGGTATCCAACGCTATGATGTCTTATCAACAGTTGTCGCTCTTTGAACCGCCCTTGGTGGCTGTTGCGAAGGGCCGGAACCCGGCTGCGGAAAAAACAGCCCAAACGCGGATCCCAGCCGCAAGGAAAACGCCGCGGCCAAGGCGCGGCATTCCCACGAATGTAACCTTGCGGCGGCGATTTTTCGCCCGCATCGTGGAACATGAACCAAAACGCTATCAGATATCCATTCGCAAATGGCGCTCCACCATGAGCGGCGTGGCCTACGAGTTGCATTACAGCAACGGCCAGGTCAAACGCATGGTGGCCGCGCCCCGGCCGAAATCCGCGGTCAGTTGTGCGATTTTCCTGCACGAAGTAGGCCATCATGCCATCGGTTTTCGCAAATTCCGCCCGCGCTGTCTGGAGGAATTCCACGTTTGGCAATGGGCCTTTGCCGAAATGGGCCGGTGGGATGTCCCCGTTGACCAGCGTGTGCGCCAGCATTATCAGCGCAGCATGTACCACTACGTGCGACTGGCTAAGAAACGCGGGCTGAAAAACCTGCCCGAAATACTGCGCCAGTTCCAGCATGGACCAACCTCCGCTGCGCCAACCGCTTGAACGCTGGTCGCCCGATCGCTGGTGGCAAACAACAGCTTCCGCCGGTTCCATCCAGCTGGAAAATTGCTTCTG
>JAKAYZ010000157.1 GCA_021816165.1 Planctomycetota bacterium
ATCCGAAACATAATCCGGCCGCTGTACGGATTCCCAATCTCACCTATCGGCAGGTGCTGACGGACAACCTGAAGGTGATGGATATGACGGCGATATCCATGGCAATGGAAAGCAACATCCCCATCATTGTTTTTAACATGAAGAAGCGCGGCAATATCATGCGCGTAGTGCGGGGAGAAGCCATCGGCACGGTGATAGAAAATGCCACGTCATCCGCCGTGGCGGTCGCCCACCAGTGAGGGCGGGATTATACCAACCACCCGAAGTGAGGAGTCTATATGCCTGTTGATGAGATATTATTTTTAGCTGAAGAACATATGGAAAAGGCCATCGAGCACCTGCGCCATGAATTGCGCGGTCTGCGTACCGGCCGGGCGAGCACGTCGCTGGTGGAATTTATTAAGGTTGATTACTACGGCGCGATGAGCGACCTGCGGTCGCTGGCGTCACTTACCACGCCGGACGCGACGAGCATCCTCATCAAGCCTTTTGATCCCAGCAGCATGAAGGAAATCCTCAAGGCTTTGGATGCGGCGAAACTGGGAATAAGTCCGCAGAATGATGGCAAACAGATACGGCTGGTTCTGCCGCCGCTTTCCGGCGAGCGGCGGCAGCAACTGGTGACAAAGGCGAAGGAAGCGGCGGAACATTGCCGCATATCGCTCCGAAATAACCGGCGCGATGCCAATAAGCAGGTGGACGCGGAAGAGAAGGATGGGGGCTTTTCAGAAGACCAGGCGAAGTCGGCCAAGGAGCAGGTGCAGGAACTACTTAAAAAATATGAATCTAAGGTGGATGAAATTCTGGCCGCCAAACAAAAAGAAATTACCGAGGTTTAAGTACCAGCGCATCCACATCTTAAGTACGAAGCCTGATACCGTCGGACACATCCTTTCACCTGCCATAATGGCATGAGACTGAAAGGCGAAAATGGTTTTTTTATAAACATTACATTTTTACATTTGGTACGGTATTTGTGATAACTCGGTGATGGAGGTGCTCCCGCGGCAGAGGTCAATGCCCCGGCCGCGGCATTGCACCTCGAAAGGAATCACATGAGACTCGATAAATTAACCGTCAAGGCACGTGAGGCGCTGGAATCCGCCCAGCTTCTCGCGGCATCTTCCAATCACTCAGAAATCAACAGCCTGCATTTGCTCTCCAGCCTGCTGGCTGATAACCAGGGGGTTGTCCCGCCGATACTTTCCAAAGTGGGGGTTGAACCGTCGCAGATTAAACGCGTGGTGGAAGCAGAACTCAGCCGCATGCCGACCATCTCAGGTGGATCACAGTTGGGGGCATCGCGCGATCTGTCGGCGGCCTTGGCGGCGGCCCAACTAGAGGCGGACCGCCTCAGCGATCAATATGTGTCAACGGAGCATTTGCTTTTGGGCTTGCTGGCCGCGGCCGGACCGGCAAAGGAAGTTCTTACTACGTTGGGCATCAAACGGGATGCGATACTCTCGGCGATGAAAGACATCCGCGGCAACACCCGCGTAACAAGTGAAGACCCGGAGGGTGCCTATCAGGCATTGGAAAAATATGGCCGCGATCTGGTGGAGACCGCGCGTCAAGGCAAACTTGATCCCGTCATTGGCCGTGACGAGGAGATTCGCCGCTGCATGCAGGTGCTAAGCCGCCGCACTAAAAATAATCCGGTGCTGATTGGCGAACCGGGTGTGGGAAAAACAGCGATTGTTGAAGGCTTGGCGCAGCGGATACTTTCCGGCGATGTGCCGCAGGGACTTCGCAACAAACGACTGATAGCCTTGGATATGGGGTTGTTATTGGCCGGGGCAAAATACCGCGGCGAATTTGAAGATCGTCTCAAGGCGGTGGTGCGGGATGTGGAGGCATCGGACGGGAGCGTCATTCTATTTATTGATGAATTGCATAATGTGGTGGGTGCGGGGCGGACGGAAGGAAGCATGGATGCATCAAATTTGCTTAAGCCTGCCTTGGCACGCGGGCAGTTGAGGTGCATCGGCGCGACCACACTGGATGAATATCGCAAATATATTGAAAAGGATCCGGCGCTGGAACGGCGTTTTCAACCTGTTATGGTGCTCCCGCCGTCGGTGGAAGATACGATCACGATTTTGCGCGGTCTTAAATCCCGCTATGAAACACACCACGGCGTGCGCATTCAGGATGCGGCCATCGTGGCTGCCGCTACGCTCAGCCAGCGGTACATCACCGATCGCTTTCTGCCCGACAAGGCGATTGATTTGATCGATGAAGCCGCCAGCCGCCTGCGTATTGAAAACGATTCGTTGCCGAGCGAATTGGACGATGTCCGACGACGACTGATTCAGCTTGAAGTAGAGCGCGAGGCACTGAAAAAAGAAAAGGATGATGCATCGCAGAAGCAATTGGAGCAGGTGCAAAAAAGCATCGCGGAGCTCAGTGAGCGCAACAGCGAACTAAGCGCCAAATGGGAAAGAGAATCCGGCATGCTGCGGTCGATTAAATCGACCCGCGAACAAATTGAAGCGCTGCAGACCAAACTTGATGAGGCCCAGCGTCAGGGGCGATTGGAAGAAGCGGCACGGCTGCGTTACAGCGACCAGCGGCAGCTTGAGGCCAAGCTGGCAGAGGATCAAAAGAAACTGGACGAATTGATGAAATCTGGCGAGTCGCTGATTCATGAGGAAGTTACGCCGGAAGAAATTGCAGAAGTGGTGGCCAAGTGGACGGGCATCCCGGTGACCAAAATGCTGGAAGGGGACCGGGAACGCCTGCGGAAGATGGAAAGCTATTTGTGGAAGCGCGTTGTCGGCCAAGAAGAGGCTGTGTCCGCTGTGTCTAATGCGGTACGGCGCAATCGAGCCGGACTGGGTGATGCGAAGCGGCCGATCGGCAGTTTTCTGTTTTTAGGGCCGACGGGTGTGGGCAAAACCGAGTTGACCAAAGCCTTGGCGGAATTTTTATTTGATACCGAAGACGCCATGGTGCGGATTGATATGTCGGAATTTATGGAACAGCACAGCGTGGCACGACTGATTGGCGCGCCGCCCGGATATGTGGGCTACGAGGAAGGTGGCGTGCTGACCGAGGCGGTGCGCCGCCGTCCTTACAGCGTGATACTGTTTGATGAAATTGAAAAAGCCCATCGCGATGTTTTTAATATTTTGCTGCAGGTGCTTGATGATGGCCGATTGACAGATGGCCAAGGGCGCACCGTGGATTTTAAGAACACGCTGATCGTAATTACCAGCAATCTGGGATCGCAGGTTATTCAAGACCTGGCCGGAAAAGAGGGTGCTGATTGGGAAATTGAAGCCAGCGTGCGAGATGTGCTCAAACAGCATTTCAGGCCGGAGTTTCTTAACCGCATTGATGAGATTGTTATTTTCCACTCGCTGAAAAAGGAACAGATTGCGGCAATTGTGGATATTCAGCTTGCCCAGCTGGCACAGCGGCTCAGGAGCAATGGATACGGGCTGGTTGTGACCGATCGGGCCAAAGCTGAACTTGCCGACCAGGGATATGACGTCACTTACGGCGCCAGACCGCTGAAGAGGGTCATTCAGCAATTGATTGAAAATCCGCTGGCAACAGCGATATTGGATGGCGATATTCCAGCCGGCAGCATCGTTAATATCGATACGGATGGCCACAAGCGATTTACGTTTTCGTCCTCTTCCAGCTGACCGCGCAGCATCGCGAACCGCGTGTTTATGCGCGGATGAATGCTTGCGCGTTCGGCCTCCACGCGAAGAATCCTATTCACGGACGCGGCACCGGCCGACCCGCCACGCGGCTCTGCAGCGCCCGCCCGGCCGTGGCTCCTGGAAGACCCCATTAGCTTAAAAGCTTACGCGAGATCAAATCGATCCAAATTCATCACCTTAGTCCAAGCGGCGATGAAATCCTTGACGAATTTTTCATGACCATCGGCGCACGCGTAGACCTCTGAAATGGCTCGCAACTCCGAATGCGATCCCAGAAGCAAGTCGACGCGGGTCGCCGTCCAGCGGCGTTGGCCGGTTTTGCGATCGATGCCATCAAACAACCCCTGATCTCCAGCCACCGGTGCCCATTGGATTTTCATATCAATCAGGTTGACAAAAAAATCATTGGTCAAAACGCCGGGACGGTCCGTAAGCACGCCATGCTTGGAATGGGCATAATTGGCATCCAGCGAGCGCATACCACCGATGAGCACGGTTAATTCAGGTGGCGTCAGCGCCAGCAGTTGCGCCTTATCGATGAGAAGTGTGTCCGCCATCGCGGCAGCCTTGCCCCTGGCGTAGTTGCGGAATCCATCGGCGATCGGTTCAAGCACGGCAAAAGATGCCACATCCGTCTGGGATTGAAGAGCGTCGGTACGTCCGGGTGCAAATGGCAAAGTTGCGGTAACGCCAGCCGCCTTCGCCGCCTTTTCGATGGCGGCATTTCCAGCCAGGACGATCAGGTCGGCAATGGAAACCTGCTTGCCGTTTTTGGCGTTGGCATTAAATCGCTTTTGAATCGTTTCCAGTGCATTGAGCACACGGGCAAGTTGATGGGGTTCATTCACCTGCCAATTCCTTTGCGGATCTAGGCGGATACGGGCGCCGTTGGCTCCGCCGCGTTTGTCACTGTTGCGGTAGGTGGATGCTGACGACCACGCGGTGTAAACCAGTTCAGAGATGGGGATGCCCGTGGCCAAGATATCCGCCTTAAGGGTGGCGATGTCTGCGGCATCAATAAGCTGGTAATTTCGAGCCGGGATCGGATCCTGCCAGATCAACTCTTCCTGCGGCACCTCAGGGCCAACGTAGCGAACGCGTGGCCCCATATCGCGGTGCGTTAATTTGAACCACGCACGGGCAAAGGCGTCGGCAAATTGATCAGGATGTTCGTAAAATCGCCGCGAAATTTTTTCGTAAATCGGGTCGAATCGCAGGGATAAGTCGGTCGTCAGCATGGTTGGGGCGTGGCGCTTGGCTGGGTCGTGGGCATCAGGCACCGTGCCAGCGCCGGCGCCATTTTTTGCCGTCCACTGAAAGGCACCGGCGGGGCTTTTGGTAAGTTCCCACTCGTAGCCGAAGAGTGTTTCAAAAAAATTATTGCTCCATTTTGTGGGTGTTCGGGTCCAAGTTACTTCTGGCCCGCCTCCAATGGTATCGCCCCCTTTGCCAGCGCCGAAGGAACTCTTCCAGCCAAGGCCCATCAGCTCAAGGGGCGCAGCCTCCGGCTCAGGGCCGACATGTGACACCGGCCCAGCACCATGAGATTTACCAAAAGTGTGGCCGCCGGCAATCAGGGCAACGGTCTCTTCATCATTCATGGCCATGCGAGCGAAAGTTTCGCGAATATCCACCGCCGCCGCGACAGGGTCTGGCTTGCCATTTGGCCCCTCGGGATTGACATAAATCAAGCCCATTTGCACCGCCGCCAGCGGGTTTTCCAACTCGCGCTGGCCGGAGTAACGCTGATCATCCAGCCATTTACCCTCGGAACCCCAATAGACCGATTCATCAGGTTCCCAAGTATCCACCCGGCCGCCGCCGAAGCCGAATGTTTTGAACCCCATCGATTCCAGCGCCACGTTACCGGCAAGGATCATCAGATCGGCCCAGGAAATTTTACGGCCATACTTTTGCTTGACCGGCCAAAGCAGGCGGCGGGCCTTGTCCAAATTAACGTTGTCTGGCCAACTGTTGATTGGAGCAAAACGCTGTTGACCGGCACCTGCACCGCCACGGCCATCACCAATGCGATAGGTTCCCGCGCTATGCCAGGCCATGCGGATAAAAAGCGGCCCGTAGTGGCCAAAGTCCGCGGGCCACCAATCTTGCGAATCCGTCATGAGTTTTTTGAGATCGGCCTTCAGGGCGGCGTAATCAAGGCTTTTAAATTCTGCGGCGTAATTGAACTCTTTGCCCATTGGATCAGACTTTGGAGAATTCTGTCGCAGTATTTTCAAATCAATGCGATTCGGCCACCAATTGTGAACGGTTTTGGCGGCCGCGGCGGTCTGATGAAACGGGCATTTGGATGCAGTTTGTGTATCGGTCATAATAAAGGAAATCCTCTCTATTTTTCGATGGCCGGTGCGGGCCAAAATTTAATCCCCGGCAAGCCAGATGAGCTGACACGCCAAGCTACGGAATTATGGTATATCACGGCATCAAGCCGGGCAACCAAAAAAAATTCAACGGATTGAGTTTAGCGATGTGGGTGGCCCGCATTCCAGCACGATCAGCCGTTGACGCGCCCCTCCCACGGACTGCTGGCCGTGGCGTAGAGTTTGCGCGGGATGCGGCCAGCACAGAACGCCAACCGGCCGGCTTCGGTAGCCAGACGCATAGCTCGGGCCATTTGAAGGGGG
>JAKAYZ010000158.1 GCA_021816165.1 Planctomycetota bacterium
CTGTGCTACTCCGTGCGCGGTGAGCCGCTTCATCAGATCGGGCGTAAAATGTAAACCGGCGGTGGGTGCGGCCAACGCTCCGGGCGCTCTGGCATAAACGGTCTGATAGCTGATGCGATCATCAAGACCGGCCGGGCAGGACATGGGTTGTTTATGGCGAGCTTTCTCAATATACGGCGGCAACGGAATTTCGCCGACGTGTCGGAGAATCGTTGATGCGTCCTGCACCGGGGAAACCATCACCAGCCATTGAGCTGGTTCATGGACATAGCGACTTACCAATCGTACCGTCCAACGCAATGCGGCCTGGTCGTCGGTTAAACTTAATTTTTCGCCCACCCTTAGTTGCCCGTCGGATCGCAGCATAACGCGCCAGTTGCCCGGCGAAAGCTCTTCCAGAAACAGACCTTGAAATTTGCGACCGCTCGATCGGGTCAACGTCAGTTTTGCCGGCAGCACGCGGGAATCGTTGGCAAGCAGCATATCATTGGCGGTCAGAAACTCCGGGAGTTGATGGAAGTGGGCATGGCATACGTGACCGCTGCTGCGACAAAACACCAGCAGCCGACTGTGATCTCGCGGCTCAGCGGGAAACCGGGCGATGGCCGATTCCGGTAAATCATAATCCAACATGTTCGTCTGCATGAATGGGAATCCAGGAAATGATTTAAGAATGATCGGCCGTTTTTTGCTGCGCAATCTGACGGCGGACGGCGCGGCGGGTGCGCCGCATGGACTTGGGCGCACCGGCGTCCAGAGCGGCCGCGGGTGGGCAGGCCAGCAACTGCTCGACGATGCTGGCTGCGGCATCGGGATGGGCCAGCAACTGGGCTTTGGCTCGCATCTCCAGCAGGGTATCAGGGTTATCCATAAGCTTTTGAATCTTAAAGGCCAGCGTGGGCAGGTTGTTGCACCGAATGGCCACACCGCGCTCCAGAAGATGGTCACTGTTGCGCTCTTCCTGACCAGGGATCGGATTCATGATGCACATCGGCAAGTGGCGGGCCATCGCTTCGCTGGTGGTCAGGCCGCCGGGTTTGCCTAAAAGAATGTCGGCGGCGGCCATGTAGTCATGCATCCGATCGGTGAAGCCCACCGACACCAGACGTACGGCACTATCCTGAGGTAACGCGGCGGCCATGGCGTCGACCTTGTTTTTAAGAAGGGCCCCTTTACCCGCAATCACGACGATCTGCGCCGGGTGACGCAAACGCAGCAGTTCCCGGATAATGTCCTCCACCGGCCCGACACCATAACCGCCGGCGGAAACCAGAATGGTAAAAATATTTTGCTGCAAATCCAAAAGTTTGCGGGCTTCATGGCTGCATCGCGGCTGGCAAAAACCGGGGTCAATGGGAATGCCGGTGATACTGATACGTGCCGGATCGATGCCCAGTCGAATGAGAAGTTCGCGTGTTTCATCCAAAGCCACAAAATAGTAGTGATAAGATCGCACCAGCCACATGGCATGAACATCGAGATCCGTTATCACAATGGCAGGGCGCACCGCAATTTTACCGCTGTCATAGAGCCAGGCGACCAGGCTGGCGGGGGTAAAATGCGTACACACGATGATGTCAGGCCGAAACTTGGTGGCCTGGCGGAGAAAACTGCGGGCGTTAAATTTTTCAAAAGCCAGACGTGTTTTTTCATTTCGCCATGGGGTGTCGGTGGTATCGTAAATCCAGCCCAGCATTTTGGGGGCCCGGTTGATCAGATCCAGATAGACCTGCGAATACAGATGGCGGAAAAGCCGCGTGGTGTATCTGAGCATATCCCAGTGTTGCACCTCGCGGATCCGCGGATGGTGGCGGCAGGCTTGGTACAATGCGTCGCCGGCACGAACGTGGCCTGCGCCGGCCGAAGCCGAAAGAATAAGCACCTTGCGCGGAACTGGTTGAAGCTGGTCCATAACCGGAAACTCTCTTCTGCCATCGGGGCGGCCAAGCGCCTGGTCACACGTGGTGGATATCCTTACCTTACAGGTTCAGCAGAGCATTAATTTTCTCGGCGCAGATGAAATCATTTTGCGAAAGCCCACCAATGGAATGGGTCTGATAGCAAACCTTGCAGCGGCTGTAACCTACTTCCATGTCCGGGTGGTGATTTTCCAGATTGGCCAGCCAGGCCACCGCGTTGACAAATGCCATGGTCTGGTGGAAATCGGGAAACTCAAAAACCCGGGTCAGTTTTCCCTGTTCTACGGTCCAGCCGGCTACCTTAGCCAAGGCCGACCGCACCTCTTGTTCGGCCATGGGTTGTGTTCCGCCTTCGCAGGCGACGCAGTGCCGATGTTGATGAACGGCCGCTTTGTCTACTGGTTTGGCCATAAAAGTATATCCTTAAATAAGCTTGGTAATATAGCCACAAGCATTATACTCCAAGGACCAGATATCAGGGAGATTCGTACCGAATGACGCTGTGGAGGTCGTAATCGGTAAATTTGGTGCCGGCGTTGATAAACACCAACTCGATAAGCACCGCAATGCCCATGACATGGCCACCCGCTTGCTCCACCAGTTCGCAACACGCTTTCATCGTGCCACCCGTCGCCAGCAGGTCATCAACGATCAGAACCTGCTGGCCGGCAGCAATCGCGTCGCGGTGGATTTCCAGGGTATCGTGCCCATATTCAAGTTGATACGTCAGCGATATTTTTTCTGCCGGTAGTTTACGCGGCTTGCGAATGGGAACAAAGCCGCAGGAAAGCGCCTGGGCCACAGCAATGCCGAAAATAAAGCCGCGGGATTCGGCCGCTGCGACTACGTCCACATGGTGCCCCCGGAACGGATTGGCGAGCAGCTCCACCGCCAGGGCCAGACCCGCGGGATCCGCCAGCAGGGGGGTTATATCCTTAAAAATAATCCCAGGTTTGGGAAAATCGGGCACATCGCGAATCAGCCGCTTCAGATCATCCATCACCTTGGTCTCCGTTTTACAAAGTCAGTTGCGGCCCTGCCCCGCATATTCTGGACCATACTAACTGTCTGCCGCCGGGGAGCAAGTCTGCCATCTTATGCCGTACGGGTGGGAAAAAGCTGTTCTGCCGAACTGCCGCCGGCAGCGCCGCTTGCAAATGCCGCTACGGCGGTATAATAACTCGATCGCTACGAGCGGCGGCAATGGGCTGACTTTTCGGTAGTGTATCCTGCAAGACGGAGATTTTATGTTTTTGCGGCAATCAAAAAGGGCGGTTATTGCGGGCGCTTTTGCGGTGGTGGCAAGCATACTATCGGGGGCCGGTGCAAGTACTCGCGCGGCTGATATTCTCGATCAAGTGCCATCCAACGCTGGCATCTGTGTGGTGGTCAATAACCTGGCCGCCGTAGACCACAAGATCAAGGTTCTTATTGGGCAACTCAACTTGCCTCTCACCAGTGATCCCTTGGCCATGATGGAACGCAGTGTTGGTATTGGCCAGGGCTTGAATGAACATGGTTCGGCCGCGGTGGTGATACTACCTCCGGTGCAGGGTCGTCCACATCCGATGGTGGTGTTGTTTCCGATAGCCCACCTTCACGCCGCCTTCGCGGCGGACACTATTTCCAAGCCCGATGCCCATGGAATATACACCATTAGCGCACCGGATGGACAACCTGGGTACGTAGCCCGCCACGGACCTTTTGTGGTGGTGGCCCAGCATCGCTCGGTGCTGCAGGCTTATGTGACGTCCACTGCGTGGGGCATTAAAGGAGTTACACCGGCAGAAGCCAACAGCATCAACACTTCGGATTTTGCCTACTATCTGAACCTGCCAGCAGTGAGAAAGCAGGCCTTGGCCAAGTTGAATCAGTTAAAGTCCATGATGATGGCCAAAATGCGTGCACAAGCGAGTTCCCCCCAAGCCGCGGCGATGACCTCGCTGGTGCTGGAAATGGAGTTTTACGCGTTCCGCCAGATCATTCGAGAAAGCCAGGCGGCGTCATTTACCGGAAATATCTTGCCAACAGGGGTGGCATTGAAAGTGGCTCTTGATGCAGTACCAGGCAGTGAATTGGCGATTCTGATCGCGCATCAACCGCACCTCTCTGGCAAACCGCTGATGGGCTTGCCGGGCGGGCGTTTCCTGGCGGTTGGTGCTATGAGGACTAATGGAAAGGCACTGTCTGTGTGGCTGGATAAACTTGAGGCTAAAGCCGCGCAGGACCCAGCCATCAACAAAGTACCGGGGTTGGCCAAGGCTCGGCAGCAACTAGCCACGCAGCTTGCGGCCATGGCTGCGGCTGGAAGGTCCGTCAGGGCCTATGACCTGATGCCTCCCCGCGGCCCCAAGGGAGCATTGATGCATGGCGTATTTGTGCAGCGGACGACCGGCAACGCTGCGGCGGCGCTGGCGGCGAACATGGCTGGTGTTCAACATGCCAGCATGACATTTCCCGGCCGTGCCGTCGCAGTGAAGCTGCAGCCTAATGCATTTGTCTTGGATGGTGTGAATTTTGACCGTCTAACCATGCACGTTTCTGTGCCGAATAATCCGGCCTTGCCGGCGTCCCCTATGGTGCAAAGCGTGATAAAAGCCATTTATGGCCTCCATGGGACCAAAATTGATGCGGGCGCCGTGGACAAGACGCACGTCGTTGGCGGCCTTAACGCCAGCCGGGGCGAATTGGCGAACGCTGTAACGGCGGTGAGGATGCGGCGCGACGTTTTGGACAGTCAGCCGGAGATTGCCGCCCAGGCCGCACATGTCTTGCCACATCCCCTGATGGTTGCATATTTGCCAGTGGATTCCTGGCTAAAATTGGCGATGGATCGGATGTCGTCCGCCAATGGTGCCGCACCACCGGCACAAGCCGGGGCAGCTCCAGCGAACCCGGTAACCTTGAGTCTGGGAACTACTGGCAGCCAAGTTGCCGGACAATTGTTCTTCCCGACTGATCAATTAACCGCACTGGCCTCCGATGGCCGGGCGCTGATGATGATGGTGATGATGTCCATGATGAACGGCCAGCAGCCACCGCCACCTCCGCCTGGCCAGCCTGGTAATTAGGGCGAATCGGCCGCTCTTGGGCGCAGCAGCACCGGCGTAAGACTTGGTCGTTGCCGGCGATTGATGTTGATCCTGACAGGGTGTTGTGGATGTTGGATTCACGTGGTTTATGGCCTGCACTGTTGCTGGGCTTGGGCGCGACGGTGCGAACCAAGCTGATCTCCTCTCGCGCTGGCGGGCTGAATCTGGAAGCGATGGCGACGCCTGTAGCGCAGGAAGGCGGGGATACCATCTTCCAGATTGATCGGCACGTGGAGGATGTGGTCCAGCAAAAAATTTCCACGTGGCCGGAGGCGTGTTTGCCTCTGGAACTGGTAATGGAGGGGCTGGGTGAAACCGGAACCAGACGTGTTGGTCCAGCCCGCGGAGATCTGAAATATCGTCTGATTATTGACCCCATCGACGGCACACGCAACATCATGTACGACAAGCGCTCCGCCTGGTTTCTGGCCGCAGTGTGTCCGGTTCGCCGCACAGATGGTCGAGCGGCAACCCTGGCCGATGCGCTCGCGGCCGTGATGGTGGAATTGCCGCCATCCAAGCAATTGCTGGCCGATATATTCGCCGCCGAGCGGGGCGGCGCACTGTCAGCTATGCGTGTGAACTTGGAAAGCAGACAGGAGCTTCCTTTGGAGGTAAAGCCCAGTCAGGCCATGACGTTACGCAACGGTTTCGGGCAGGTATCCAATTTTTTCCCGGGAACTAAAGTCCTCGCCGCCACGCTGATGGAGCGCATTGTCAAGAGCACCTTGGGTGCGGTAGAACCCGGAACGGCCAGTGTTTTTGAGGATCAATACATCACCACAGGGGGACAAATGGTGGAACTCATGCTGGGCCGGGACCGGTTTTGCTGTGATCTGCGGCCCCTTTTCTACGCAGCGCTGCGCGGCGGCGGCCCGGTCACTGCGCCGGGCCTGGAATGTCATCCGTATGATGTGGCGGGGGCCTTGGTAGCGGCCGCGGCGGGTGTGATTCTAACCGATGGTTTCGGCCGCCCCCTGGATGCTCCGCTGGATGTGCATACGGGCGTGCACTGGTGTGGTTATGCCAATGTTGAGCTTCAGCGACAAATTTCGCCGGTCATCAGTCAATGGCTGGGAGAGCATGGGGTGCTGCCCAGCGCCTGAAAAGCCCGCCCATCAGACGGATATAGTGGATTCCCGCTGATTACTCGTCCGCCTCAATTGGCAGGCCATGACCTGGCTTGTGGGCGAAGATAATCCAATATGTCACAGGGATTACGAAAAGTGTAAATGCGGTAGAAGCCAGCAACCCAAAAATCAGCGACCACGCCAAACCGGAAAAAA
>JAKAYZ010000159.1 GCA_021816165.1 Planctomycetota bacterium
CTATTTACATCGGAATTACCCAACATGAGTACCCGTTTGTAAAAGGCGGGGTTATTCACCATTCGGCTCACCAGGCCAAAGGCGTATTTCATCCTTTCGGCTTTCTGTATACCTCCAGTTTCACCGTGCCGGAGCGGGTTGCATTGATCTTGGTGTTACTGATCGCCATAGCGGGTTTATGCTATGCGGCATTTTTAATCCGTCTGATTAAGCGGGCTGATCGCGGCACCGCCAAAATGCAGGAGGTGGCGTCGGCTATACGGCAAGGCTCCATCGCCTACCTGAGGCGGCAACGGCGGACCCTGCTTCCCCTCATCGGACTCATTGCAGTGGTGCTGGTGGCCACCGCCAGTTGGAACAGTGCCGCGGGATGGAATTTGCCCTTCGGACGCGGTATTGCCTTCTTAATGGGATCGCTGTTTTCAATGGCCGTGGGGACCGTTGGTATGTTGATGGCAACGGAAGGAAACTTGGCCGTCGCCGCGGCGGCTCCGCAAGGGTTTGGCAAAGCCCTGCAACTCGGCTATCGCACCGGTACGGTTACCGGCATGCTCAATGATGGCCTGGGATTGATCGGAGCTACCACCATCTTTATGTACTTTGGCAACCGTGCTCCTGAAGCCCTCCTTGGTTTTGGCTTTGGTGGCACCCTCCTGGCTTTGTTCATGCGTGTGGGTGGTGGAATTTATACCAAGGCGGCGGATGTTGGGGCAGACCTGGTGGGCAAGGTGGAAAAGGATATTCCGGAAGATGATCCCCGAAACGCTGCCACCATTGCCGATAACGTCGGTGATAACGTCGGCGATTGTGCGGGCATGGCTGCGGATATTTTTGAAAGCTATGAAGTCACCATGGTTGCGGCCATGATTCTGGGCTGGGCCAGCTTCGGCCATATCGGCATGATTTTTCCGCTCTTGGTCCGGGGCGTGGGCGTTTGTTCGGATATGATTGCCACTTTCAGCGTTCGCGCCTCGAGTACCGGCAACGATGCTGCAGCCATGGGTGCCATTAACGGGGGTTATCGACTCGGGGCTGTGCTTAGCACCGTGGGCTTTCTGGCGGTGGGCTTTTGGTATCTCCGGTTTAATGCCGCAGCCGTCACACGGGTAACAGGGTTGAGCGCAGTTATTAACGGTTCTCCCTGGTGGGCCAACTTCGGCATTCATGGGCTGGATATGCGTCCCGCCGAAGCCACATTGGTGGGTATTATCCTGGCTCTGACCCTCAACTTATCAACCGAATACTTCACCGGTACCCACGAACCTCCGGTGGATTCCATGGTCAAATCCTGCGCCACCGGATCAGCTACCAACATCATCACCGGATTATCGGTGGGAATGGAAAGCTCCGTGAGCGCTATTGTCATCATTGCGTGTTGTGTTACCGCCAGCAGCCTGATCTTCATGGGTACCAATCCGATTTTTGTGGCTTATGGCATTTCCATGACCGGTATCGGTATGCTCACACTGGCCGGAAACACCTTGAGTATGGATGTATTCGGTCCGGTGGCGGATAACGCCAACGGCATCGGCGAGATGGGTTATGACCGCGCAGAAATGGGCGAAGCCAACTACACTCGGGCACGCCAGGTGCTCGCCGACCTTGATGCCACCGGCAATACCACCAAAGCCCTTACCAAAGGCATCGCCATCGGTTCGGCCGTGATTGCAGCCATCAGTTTATTTGCCGCGTTTATCACGCTGGTGGCTACCGGGGGCCAGTCCGATCACGCTCGTGTCGCCGAGGCTGCATATCGGGCGGTGTCCGGCATTATGACGGTGGCCAATCCTAAGCTGTTGGTGGGATTGCTGCTGGGTGGGGCGGTTCCATTTTTATTCAGTTCCATGACCATTCGGGCGGTGGGGCGGGCGGCATTTTTAATTGTCAAGGAATGTCGTCTGCAGTTCCGTGATTCGCAAATATGGAGCGGCCAAAAGAAACCCGATTATGGTCGCGTGGTGCATATCTGCACGTCCACCGCCC
The DNA here is from genome assembly GCA_021816165.1 of Planctomycetota bacterium. Next base: position 1,984 of record JAKAYZ010000159.1, read on the forward strand.
AACGCGAATTAATTGGTCCAGGGTTTCTGGCCATCCTCTCTCCATTGTTGGTTGGATTCTTGCTGGGCGTTGTGGCCTTGGCCGGATTTTTGGCGGGGGCTATCTTATCCGGTCAATTGATGGCGGTATTTATGGCCAATGCCGGTGGCGCATGGGATAACGCTAAAAAGACTATCGAAGATGAACCACGCAACGCCGCCGAAAACAAAGGCAAAGGCTCCGAACGGCACAAAGCCGCAGTTACCGGCGATACGGTCGGTGACCCGCTGAAGGATACCGCTGGCCCAGCCATTAACCCGCTGCTGAAGGTGATGAATATGGTGGCCCTGCTGGCGGTACCGTTGGTGTTGCCATTTGATGCCTCACTGTGGAAAACCGAGGCGACCTATCTGCCCTCCGGCGCAATTAACCAGCTAAGCCCCCATCCCTGGATTGCGCCCACCATTGGGATTATCGCCATTGTGATTATTGCCTGGGCCGTCTATCGTTCCAAACACGAAACCCGTGCCATGGTGGAAATTGAAAAGCATCTGGAGGGCCAATAACCGGTAGCCGGCCGCACGCTGGTTGTGCCCGGTCTATTACCGCCACCGGCGCGTTGATGCACCAAGGCCCAAGCCGGTGTTCCGGGCGATCAGGAGAAGTATCATGCATGTGATCCAACGGAAACGCGGGGTAAAGGCGGCCGGTTTATGGTTGCTGGTTATGCTGGGCCTGTGCAGCTTGGGATTGTGGGTGGTTGTGGCACTGGTGTTTCATAACCATCCGGCTCTGCTGGCACTGGCGGCAACTGCGTATGTCTTTGGGCTTCGCCATGCGCTGGATGCCGATCATATTGCCGCTATTGACGGCGTGACACGTCGCTTGCTGGCCGCCGGTAAAAATAGAATTTCCGTCGGATTGATGTTTTCCCTCGGTCATTCAACAGTGGTGGTGGGGCTGTCGTTGCTGCTGATTATCAGCGTAAATCGCGTAAGCCACTCTCTTTCCGGCCTGCTCAAATTTGGAACGGTTTTTGGCGGCGTGGTCTCCGCGGCCTTGCTGCTGGCGGTGGGTGGGGCGAATTTCTGGGGGTTGTATCATTCCTGGCGGCAGGAAAAAATCCGCCGAACCGATCGCTTAGCCCCGGAATCCCAAGATGTTATCACCTCTGGTCCCGGAGGCCTGTTCACCAAGCTCTTCGGCCCGGTGTTGAAACTGGTGGACACCAATTGGAAGATGTTTCTCGTTGGCTTTTTGTTTGGCCTGGGTTTTGATACCGCCAGCGAAATTGCCATTCTGGTGATCTCCGCGGGCACGGCATCACAGGGTATCCCATTTTGGTATTGTCTTTTATTTCCGCTCCTATTTGCCGCGGGTATGGCGCTGGTGGATTCCCTGGATAACCTCCTCATTCTTTCCGCTTGTACCTGGGCTCTCACCACGCCACGTGGTGCCAGATACTACAACGCCGCCATGACCATGACCACCATCGTCATGGCCACAGGCATTGGCATCATCGAAATCTGGGGAATTCTCTCACCTCGCACTGGCTCCTGGATCGCCATTATCAACAGCCATTTCGTGTTTGTGGGAGTCGGTTTTGTGCTGATAACCGCCACGCTCTGGTTGGGTTTATGGCTGGTTTACCGCCTGCGTGCCAAAGCGATATCCGTGTGCTAGGGGACCGGCCAAAAGAACCAGCCGGAAAGTGTGAAGTTATTTTTGCCCGGTCCCTAGGCCCGTCAATTCCTCTGCGGTCCCATACTGCGCTCTCAATTCAATCGCTTCGGCTGTGCCGCATCCGGTTCTGGCAGAGCCAGTTGGTCGATATACGTTGTTTCAAATTCCGGATCAAGATTCAATTCAATGGTTTGTACGCTCCGGGCGATGCGGCGGATTTCATCCATGGCCGAAGCATCCACCAGCGAAAGATACGCCCCCGCCAGCGAAGTATTGCCCACCGCAATAATCTGCTCCGGCTTAAAGCCCGGCAGTAGTCCGCAGGCGATGGCATTGGCGGTGATCATGTATGTTCCAAAACCACCTGCCAGATAGACGCGTTTAATCTGGTCCGGCGTCACTTCAGCCCGCTTCATCAGAATCATAATTCCCGCAGCAATTGCCGCTTTCGATGACAGTAGTCCGGCAATATCCGCTTCCGCCACAACAATGGGGCGCTTGGCCTGGCCATATGCCAAAACCATGGCCCGGTCTTCCACGGAATCATGACCACGCCGCCAGGCAATAATGTGGGATTGCGCCGCGGGAACGGCTTGCAGATCAAATCGGCCCATCGTATCGATCAGGCCGATGCGGCGGGCTTCCGCCAGAAAATCCACATAAGCCGAGCCGCACAACCCCGCCACATAGCCATTATCACCAATGCGCCGGGTTTGAATTTGCAGCGGATCTGCGTTGAGATGAACGTACGCTATGGCTCCATCGCCGGCTCGCATTCCGCAAGCCAGACCCGCACCTTCGAAGGCTGGGCCGGCCGCCGTGGCGCAGCCCAGAAGCAAATCCTTCTTTTTGAAAATGATTTCTCCATTCGTACCGATGTCAATCAGCAATGATGGTCCATCATCGTAAATCAGACCGGAGGCTAGAATACCCGCGGCCAGATCGGCTCCCACATAAGCGGCTGGTGACGGCAGAAGATGAATGGAGTTGACAGGTGCGCCTCCAGTTTTGTTGGCGTTAAAGACCTTGTTGCCGTTTAAATGCAGATACTTCAGAAATTTAGGTTTAAACGGCACGGTGCCCAGTCCCGATGGATCCGCCCCTGCAAACAAATGCTGCATGGTGGTATTACCCGCCACCGCTAAAGCCTCCAGCGGTGTTTCCGCTGGAACCCCGGCGGTTTCCAGTGCTTCCCGCAGCAGCGGAGCAATGGTGTTTTCACAGATAGCCTCATGCATACGCTCGACCATGGTTGGGTCCTGCCCGCATAAAGATATTCGTGTGACCACGTCATCACCCAGATTGATTTGGCCATTAAAATTGGCCGCTTGTCCCAGCACTTGCCCGGTCTTCAAATCCACCAGCAGTGCTACCACGGTGGTGGTACCGATGTCGATGGCTGCTCCCAATGGCCGCTGCACAGGCTCACGTTCAAATGCGGTAATCGACCAGCCGACGGGTTGATATTGCAGGACGGCCCAAACCTTGGACTCGCCCCGGCTCTGCTGCCACTGTTGCAGCGCTGCGGGGGTAACGCTCGGCGGGGCGCGCAAACCCATCGTTTGTTTCAGATGCTCAGCCACCGCCTCGGCTCTGACGCTCTGCTCATCAGACCCTGGCCGCTCCACCGGAATTTGCTGCCACAGCGGAAAGTTAGAAAACGGTACGCTGATGCGGTAATCCTTAAGCACCTGCGGCTCATAAGCCAGCAGGGATCGAGCCGGCACGCAAATCCGTAATTCGTGCCCGGAGCTGTGCGTATGCGCCGGGCGATATTCACAAGCCCTTACAGACAGCGCCTCACCGGTGGCGCTAATTGCTTGACCATCCATCAGATGAATCAAGTTTCCCTGCAGCAAATCCACCAGGCAGCCGTCGCATTTTCCACGCTGACCGCACCGGGTATTCAGCGGCAACCCGAAATGACGCAACACTTCCGTCAGCGGCAACACCTGCTGGTTCTCATCCAGCAACACGGTTCGCGATCCGGTGGGGGCGTCAATATGCAGTGAAAGAGGTGAAGGGGGCATGAAGTCGCGCATGTTGGGCCAAATGAAGGCGGTGCATTCGCCAAATCACCAAGCCTGCAGATGGGGTTATCTTTTACGCGGTACGTTTGATCAAATCAAGCTGCCCCAGTGGCTTCAGGCTGGGATGGTTTTTTCCCCAGCATCGGCGCACCTGCTCAAGGTAATACATATAATTTTCCAGCGGGACATCCGGCGGCACCCGGTGATCGGCAAAGCAGATAAATCCGCCCTCTTCCACCAGAGGCGTTAACCGAACCACCTCGCGTTGAATATCCTTCTTACTGCGGGCCAGAATATGCTTGTCAAATCCGCCCATCATTAAAAGTTCCCGCCCATAATGCTTGCGATACTCCACCGGATCCGCCTGCCAAGTCCCTACTTCCAGGGGAAACATGCAATTAACGCCCGCTTCCAGCCAAAGCGGCAGCAGATCATCAATTTTCCCATCGCAATCAATCCAGATCACATCTACGCCGTGGCTGCGGGCCAAATCCGTAATGCGCCGGTACTGCGGCACCAGGTACTTTTTGAACAAATGCGGGCTTAACAGCGGCCCGGAATTGAAACACATATCTTCCCACATACTGATAGCATCCAGGCGAGCTCCCGTGGCAAAC
>JAKAYZ010000160.1 GCA_021816165.1 Planctomycetota bacterium
GAATCCAGATGGGTGGGGTTCTTACCGGTGAGTTTTGCGAAGGTGTCCACCTGGTGGCAAATTTCATCACGCACCGCCATTGGTTGATCCAACGGCACCACCTCGGCCGTCTGCACCCATTCGCCGGCACGGTATTCCCACTCTCCAAGCTCCACATGCAAGCCGAGGCTGAAAGATGGATCGGTGGTGGCATATTGGGCTGCGGCTGCCGCGGCGGGTGCCCGCACCATCAGGCTGGCACTGGTCAGGATACCCTCTTGCCGGCATTTAATAATGCCGCGATTTGTATCTGGGCTTAAGCCAAAATCATCGGCATTGCAGATCAGCCTTCTTGGTAAATCCGGCCCAGAAGATGAATTCAACATCCTAGTTGCTCCAACACATTTGTGAGTACTTTTTCAGCGGCGAAATATTCGACTGCGATCTCATGAGCCGTGCGGCAGTTGCCAGCATAATCTTTTTGAATAGCATCAACGGCCGCGAGAATATCATCCATACTTTGAAATGAAAAGAGTCCCCGGCCGGTGGGCAAATGATGGCTGAAGCCCGTTTCCTGATTGATCACCGGGCGTCCCGCCGCCAGATAACAGGCACTGCGGTCGCTGAACCATCCACTTCTCAGACGAATGTTCTGGTCTTTGGCCACGCTGAACTCGCCCCGCGATTGGCGAATGTACTGATTGTAACGCTGCATGTCCTGGGAGATATGCACCGGATCCGCCAACTGCCAGCGATTCGCCTGGAGTTGCTGACGGGTGGGTGTATCCACGCCGACGGCCAATTCAAAGCGGTCCGATCGCCGTTGTGGCAGATCAATGAATTTCAAAAATTCCCGATCTTTGGACCAGTAATAGGTTTCGCCTTTGAACACAATGTCTCGGCCCACGTTTTTCCAGGTGGCAATGGTGTTGTACGCAGTTCCGGGTATCGCCGGTAGCGGTTGCCAAAAATCCAGGAGCACCGGCTGGCGTGTGGGCCGCCATTGATAATGCCCGACTGGCAGCAGGCAATCCGGGCCGTAGAGATTTTCGCCATAGGTAAAATGATGAGTGTGCTGATCCAGGGCGGCAATGGTGTTTTTATCACCTTGAGCAATTTGAATTTGCGATACCACCGGATCGGTTTCCAGATATACACGCACGGGACAACGCAGGTGTTCTTCGCGGAGTTCTTGTGCGCCGGTGACATTGATCATGATATCCGCGGTTGCATAGAGGTCTGCGATTTGGGCTGCGGTGCGGCCATAGCATTGGCCGCCCTCATAATGACCACGAAAGGCCCAGCGGTCTTCCAGGCCATGGGCTTGCAGGATAGGGGCAACGGTGTCGATATTGGGCCGGGCGTCGGGCGAGGAATCCGCCAAGTTGGGATTGTAGACCCAGCGGGCGGAATCTTCGACATAATAGGGATCGTATCCCAGCTTGCGCAAGCCCAGCAGAAAATGCAGAAATTGATACGTGACACCCGCCAGCGGATACCAGAAAAGGATGCCGAAGACGATAATTTTAGGGCGAGCGGTTCGGGGCAACATGATTCTCCTTTTTCAGGGTGCGGATGAATCGGGCGGGATTGCCGGCGGCAATCGTATAGGGGGGCACATCCGCAGTGACGACGGAACGCGCTCCAATGACTGCGCCTTCGCCGATGTGTACGCCCGGGAGTATACAAGAATCAAACCCCACCCATACATTATCGCCGATCACCACCGGGCGCGGTGTCACGGGGGTGAACACTTCTGGTTTGCGGCCGGTGGCAAAGGTTTCCAGCATTCGCCGACGCTTGGGAACATCCGTGGGAGCGCGAAAATTATCCATGATGACCACATTCCAGGATATGAGGCAATAGGCACCGATGGCGACGCTTTGATCGGCAATCAGCCACAAGCCATTGAGCAGCGTATAGGCACCAACCTTGAACTGGGCCTGGGACCCCATATCAAACATGCAGCCGATGTAGGCGGAACTGTTGGCGCCGAACACAATACCGGTTGCGCGGGTGCTGCGGTACAAGTGAAAGCTATACGTGGTTTCAATATATGCACCCGGTTCCAGGTGGACGTTGTCCGGGATGATGCCGGAATGCCAGTCGCCGGTGATGGTGCGGGCAGTCATCAAGCCTCCAACAAGCGAGCCGGATTGCCGCCGACCCGCGCCCCTGCGGGCACATCGCGTGTTACCACGCTGCCAGGCTCTATCCACGCTCCGCGGCCCACATGGACGCCTTTGAAGATCGTCACATTGGGACCAATCCACACGTCATCTTCTATGATCACAGGCACGCTTTCCACAGGCGGACGCGCCTGGCCGATACCGGCGGGTGAACAGGCCACCGCATCGGCAATACGCTGTGCGGGCTCCAGAGGGTGAAAATCGCTATCGGCAATGACGGCGTTCCAGCCCACCAGGACATAGTTGCCGATTGAAATGGATAATTCGCACAGCAACACGGCTGCGGTAAAGCAGCAATAATTCCCGATGCGAATCTGCCCCACCGGACCGACGGAGAATTGCACGCCATCCATCGTGGCATTAGCACCAATGACCAGGGCCTGGGGGATTTGGCCGCGAAACCGGCGAAAGGCGGAACTGCCGTGAATGCAAGTGTTATGGCCCACACACACGCCGGCCGGCAGTGGGCCGTGATCCCAAACGGCGGGTGGCGCTGCTGGCCCGGTATTGCTCATAAAACCCCCGCGCTAGCGCGATGGGGCTGACTTTGCAGGTCGTATAGATGGCGATACAGACCACCCATTGCCAGGAGTTGCTCGTGGGTGCCGGTTTGTATCACCTGACCCTGTTGCAAGACGATGATTTGATCCATATAGCGCACCGTGTGCAGGTGATGGGCAATGACAATGGTGGTGCGACCGGCCATTAATCGCTTCAGGGCGGAAAGTAAATCGGCTTCAGTTTGGGCATCGAGGCCGGTGGTGGGTTCATCGAGAACGATAATTCTGGCATCTTTCAAAAAGGCTCTGGCCAGGGAAATCAGCTGGCGCTGGCCTCCGGAAAGCATCACGCCGCGTTCGCCGATGGGTGTGTCAAAGCGCCGCGGCATGGCCTGAATAAAGTCCCATGCTCCGGCGGACCGGGCGGCCGCATGAAGCTGTTCCGGTGTGGCGTCGGGACGCCCATAGGCGATATTTTCTCCGATGCTGGCGTCAAAAAGCACGGGTTCCTGGGGCACAATGGCAATGTTTCGGCGCAAAGATTCAATGGTGATTTCCCGCAGGTCGCTTCCGTCGAGCAGTATCCGGCCCGCAACAGGATCATAAAAACGCACGATCAGACTGGCCATGGTCGTTTTTCCAGCTCCGGACGGGCCGACCATGGCCACCGATGAACCGGCAGGAATGGTCAAATTCACATCGCACAGAGCACTCTGATCGACCCGGTATCCGAAACTGACGCGATCAAATTGTATGGTTCCGGCAACCGGAGACTGCAGCGGACGGGCGGTGGCCGAGTCGCGTATAACCGGCTCCTTATCGAGAATTTCAAACACGCGATGGGCACCGGCTACCGCGCCTTGGATGGAAGATGCGGTATAGGAAAGCGTTTCCAGCGGCTTAAAAAGCATCGCCGTATAAGCGGCCATCAGCACAATATCGCCAGGCGTCAATTCGCCGTGCAGAACGCGCCGGGCGGTCATCCATATCACTGCGGCCGTGCCGCCGGCAAAAAGCACCGCCACGCCGCTTTGACTGGCGGTTTGCAGGAGGGTGAGGCGCAAATTGGCTTTAAGACTTTCATTGGCCTGCTGGGCAAAGCGGTTGGCTTCATAGTTTTCGCGGCCAAAGGCCTGCACGGCGCGAATGCCGGTAAGTGTTTGTTCCACTCGGGTGCTCACGCGGCTTTCATTTTCATGGACGCGTGTGGAAAGCCTGGTGGTGGGTTTCTCCAGGCGCCGCACCAGTATCAGCAGCAAGCCCCCAATCACCAGCGCTACCACGCCGATGCTCCAGTCCTGGCCGACCATCACCACGGCAATACCCGCGAGAGTCAGGGCTGAGGATATTGTCGGCACCAGGCCCTCGTTGAAGAGTGACTGCACGGAATACGTATCCCAGGTAATGCGGTAAAGCGAATCACCAACGGTGGTGGCATCGTGAAATGCCGGTGGCTGCCTCTGGATATGTTCAAACACCCGGCAGCGCAGTTTGAAGACCATGCGCAGGCCCGATGATATCAGCAGCCACGTGCTGAGCACCGTCACGGCAGCACCGGCCAGACTGATGAGCAGCAACGCGGCGCACAGCACGGCAATCAGCCCCATTTTATGATCGCCAATGGGTATGGCCCGGCTGATGAACCCCAGCGGGACGTCGATAAATCCGGGTGGCCGTCCCTTGACGGTAACGGCATTGACGATGAATTTGAGCGGCCAGGGCTGCAAAAGACCCAGGCCGGAGCCGGCAATCATGAGGATGATGCCCAAGGTGCTGGGCCAGATTTCTCCCTTCATACACAGGGCCAGAAGCCTGGCTGCGGTACGAAATGCCCCGACGCGGGCCACACTGGCTTGGTCCACGGATGGGTCCATCAGTCATTCCTGATTTCAGTTTCACCGGGTCGGTCGCGGCGGATGGACTTGCATACCGTCGCCAAGGCTGCCCCGGCATCCATTGACATGCGCAGGAACAGTATGGCGGCTACGAACAACATCGGAATAGCGCCCGGCCAGCTCCGCGCACCTAGGTCAAAAAGTCCCAGTCCGGTGAGTGTGCCGAGGATTATCAGCATCACACGCGGAAATGTAGGCCAGGTGCGCAGCCGCACCAGTTGATGCCCGTGGCCGTGTTCCTCCAACGCCATACGCATGCGAAGTCCACCAAAAGTGCCACTGCGGCAGGCAAGATCCCAGCGGTCAAAATCGCCACCGCGTTGCACGCACAGCCCTTCATTTTTCAAGAATTCCTCTAATGCGGTCAGACGTTGCTCGGAACTTCTCCATTGTTCGCTCCATACCACCAACTCCCGCGGTACGGGAATATCCAGCCCGCCGGGAAAGCGCATGCGCCAAGGCGAAAGGCCGCGCGATAATCGTCCGCGCAGACGCGCTACCGGCTGAATGAGGTAGCACCACATGGTCAGTAATCGCAATTTGAAAATTGCGCCGGTGGTTCGTGGAATCTCGTCAAAGCGGCAATAAAAGGCCCCAATAGCGGCTTGAGTAATCGTAGCGCCCAGGGCTGCGGCGAGCAATATCCCCAGCACTACCGGATGCCAGTAAAAGCCCACCATAAACATAACACTTAACGCCAGTACGGCCAGATACCATTCGGGCGTCATGGCCAGGGAGGTCAAAAGTCCCGGGGAATCATGATACACACTTTGGAACAATGCCCCGCCCCAAGATCCGTGATAGATACGCCGGCGGCTCCAATTGAGAAACTGCCAGAGTCCGCGGCCATACAGCCGGCCGCGCCAGGCAATATGGCCGAAGGCATTGTATTTTTCGGGCCATTTGCGTTCCAGCATGGCTTCGGCCTTACCATAGTGGAGTTGTTGACGCCAATAAGCCCGCAAGGAGTTTCTGCGTTTGTGCCAAACCACTGCGGCTGGACTGAAGCCCAAGCGGCGGCCGCGCGCCTGTAATCGCCAGCAGGCATCCACATCGTCACCGGCAATACGAAATGCGGCATCAAACCCTCCGATGGAGCGAAGTTCGCGGGTCAGAAAGGCCATGTTGCAACCGGGAATGTGTTCGGCTTCCGTATCACTTAACAAAACATGAATTGGTCCACCCGGCGCATGGGCCACCGCATCGGCCACATCGGCATCGCCCGGTGGGGCGATGTTGGGGCCGCCAACGGCGGCAAATTGCCCGGTTCGAAAGGTTTCCACCAGAAAGTGCAGCCAGTAAGGATCGGGGCGGGCATCGTCGTCAAGATAAGCAATAATTTCGCCTGTGGCGGCTTCCAAACCGAGATTGCGAGCGTGGCTGAGCCCTTTGTTTTCAGACTGAATCAACTTGACCGGGTAATCCCGCACGATATCTGCCAATCCGTCCGTGGATCCATCATCCACCACGATGACTTCGTAATGCGGATAACGGAGTTGTTCCACACCTTCCAGGCAGAATCGGATTGTGCGGGAGCCGTTATAAGTGCAGACTACTACGGAAACCTGGGGCCACGCCGCATTACGGCGGAACGGTATCTTTGAAAAGGCATCAGCGGTCGTGGCCAGTGCGGGTTTTGGTTCGCGATGGCGTGAGGTCAGACCGAACGCCCAATCGGTAATCTCCTGACCACCGCGGTACCATTCATCGGTCCAGGCAA
>JAKAYZ010000161.1 GCA_021816165.1 Planctomycetota bacterium
CATCTTTTTCACCACTGGTTCGAGCGGTGCCAGGCGACATCGTCCAACCACCATCGCTGCGGAAAACCGCACCATGGGGGATGGATCACGTAAACCTTGCGCCAACAAATGCCGCCGGATCGGGCTATTCAGATTCTGTAGACTTTCCATGGACTCCGCGCGAAGAATCGAGCTGCGGCTCCGCACAGTCTGTTGGATCACGCGAATGGCACCTGCCAAGGGGACATGCGGAATATCCGTGACGGCCAGATCTGATCGGCCCCAACCCACCAGCACCACAGCCCACACCAAAAGCAGCATTCCCCGGCGACACCGCCCACCAAACTCTTGAATCCTGTTCATACGCTTTTTACTCCATTAGGTTGCCACAGCAGTCTTGTTATTTCGTTTGCCTCGCCGTCGCTCCGCCAGGGTCAAGCCCGCACTGATGACCACCAGCAAAGCCGACACTGCCACCAGCAACTGTGCTCCGGCATCGCCAATGCGACTGAACAAACTGATTCGAGGATCCAGGGGTAGGCGGGCCACGGCAAAGGCCCGGACGAATTCTGTTCGCCCCCGCCGCCGCGCCAGTTTAATCACACGCCCATCCGGTCCTACAAACCCGCTGTCACCACCGTTGACGCTGCGGGCAATGGGCACGCGCTCCTCTACCGCACGCAGCGAATCCATTTGCAGGTGCTGCTGAAGTTCCACTTGGCTATGGTACCAGCCGTCATTGCTGATGCTCACCAAAAATTCCACCCCCTTGCGGCCATGGCGGGGGCGCACGAACATGCGCGAAGGCCGGGGCATCGCGTCTTCATAGCATATTGGCGTGCCGAAGCGCCATGTTTTCCCGTGTGCCGAAAGGGTAAAGCGCCGCCATTTTTTTCCGGGCGTAAGCGAATAATCATCGTCCGGACCGAATGGCGTCAGGCTCAGCAAAAGATGGTGCATCCACGGCCAATAGGCAAACGGCACATATTCACCAAAGGGCACCAGATGATGTTTGGCATAAGGAGCCGCCTGTGGACCGCTGGGTGTAATAAATACCGCGATGTTGCGGGTCTGAACCGGTCGGCCCGCCGCATTGTAGCGGATCCCCGCGGACCCCACCAGAAAACTCAGATGATGTTTTTGGGCGAATCCACGTAACCGCGAATAGAACTGCTGATCCAGCCGGAGCAGACGACGAGCCGATCGCGCAGAAAAATCCGCCGGCGACAGGTTCAGCCATTGGCGGTTTAGATAACCTCCCACCATTGTTTCCGGCCAGGCAATGAGACTCGGATGTTGCCTGGCCGCAGCCTGCGAGAGCGAAAAGAACTGATTGAATATCCGTTGGTCCACCGCGATGCCGCCGGCATCTTTTAACCCCTGCGGCACGTTACCCGAAATCACCGCCACGCGAGGGCCGTGGGCCTGCAGAGGCTGGCCCAGACGAAAGCTGCCATAACACCAGACTGCCGCAAATAATGCCACCACCAGAATTGTTTCCACCAGCCACCCGCGCCGGCTTGGTCTCGCTTGGCCCCGCCACACCATTAACCCATCCACCAACCAACCCGCGCTGATGCCGCACAGAAAGGTAAGTCCGGATACGCCAAATAAATCCGCTGCCTGCAGCAGGTGCAGAGATGGAGCCAGGGCTGTTCCGAGCATAAACCAGGAAAAGCCTGAAAACAGCGTGCTGCGTAAGTATTCCAAGGCGGTAAATAAAATGGGAATTAAGACCGCCGCGGGCCAACGCAGAGCTGCACTGGTCAATCCCAAAGACCACGCAAAAATCGGCCAGTACACGCCCATGTATAAGCTTAAAACAAAATAGCCCCCAAACGTTACCGGAATCAGCCAGAAGGAATTGATTAAAAAGTACAGCAGCCCTGCCACGTAGTAGACCACCAACCACCGCCAACCCAACCGCCCCCCCAATGCACTCATACCCAGCGGACATAAGGCCAGCAGGGCCAGTGGCCACAGGTAAAAGGGTGGAAAAGCCAGCGTTAACATGGCCCCGGCCAAAAAAATCAGCAGCAACCGCCACGGCCACGCCAAAGAACCGACGGCGCGGCTACGGCTGGCGGAATCAGGATGCGGTAAGTTGGCCTCTACTTTCAAACTGCTGCCTTTATCCATCGTGTTAAGCTCTCACCCAGCTGCCGGGCCATCCGGAACCCACATTATTTACGACACCTGCGCCTCCCCGGCCCAACGGCACCAGCCGCCGGCTGCGAGTTGCCTACCCACTGGAATTTATTTTAACCGATAGTCCGCCGATTGGGTCACTCCCCTGGCCTCACCGGATACACGGCGTCACTTTTATTGACGCCCCTACCAAACCCCGTTATGCTCAAAAATGGCGAACACATTGGAGTTTCATGATGGCTACCAAGTCAAAAATCGCAGCGCAGATGTTCACCTTGCGGGATTTTACCAAGACGCCTGCGGATATCGCAGCCACCTGCGCTAAAGTCCGAAAAATCGGGTTTGAAGCGGTGCAGGCCTCCGCCCTGGGACCCATTGAGCCACAGGAATTCGCCCGTATCCTGCAATCCGAAGGTTTAACCTGCTGCGCCACGCACGTCGGATTTGAACGGCTGAAGGAAAGCCCCGAAAAGGTGGCAGAGGAACATCATTTATGGGGCTGCCAGCATACGGCGGTTCCCATGCTGCCGGGGGCCTTTCGCAGTGCGGAAGGCTTTGTCCAATTCGCCAGGGAACTTAATGCCCTGGGAAAAATCTATCGCCCTCTCGGATTAACTGTTTCCTATCACAACCACGCTTTTGAACTCACGCGGTATGGCCAGGCCACGGGATTGGAAATTCTTTATAAAAATTCCAAGCCATCGCTGGTAAAAGCGGAATTGGATACGTATTGGATTCAATATGGCGGCGGAGATCCGGCGGCATGGATTACCCGCTTGGGCAAACGGCAACCGCTGGTGCATCTGAAAGATATGGGCTTTGCCGATGATAAGATTGTGATGGCCGAGGTGGGCGAAGGCAATTTGAACTGGCCCGCAATTCTTAAAGCGCTCAAGCGTGTGCAGACACAGTGGTACATTGTTGAGCAGGATATATGCAGCCGGGATCCGTTTGAATCTTTGCGGATCAGCCTGGAACATTTGAAGTCCTGGGGAGTAGATGGCTCCGACCAGCCATCCGCCGGCGCCAGTGCCGAAACAACGGCATAAATGGGGGTGATATTGGTGGCGGCTACCACAAATCTCTGTGGCCGGTGGAAAAGGGCATCTCGCGTGTCATTCCCTGCCATGGTGGTGTTGGTGGGGACCGCGTTCCATTCTATCAGTGCGGCTGCGGCTTTGACCCTGGATGCCAACCTGCTTGTGCAACCAGCCATCGGTACAGGCCACATGACCTACAACGGCGGCGGCCATGCTGCCGCCCGACTGCTTTCCCACGGCGGACCGGGTGGCACCCGGGCGATAGAAGTTATGGTGGGCCGGCAGCCGCGGGACCCATGGAACGTTCAGTATATGGTTGGTGTGGTGCCGGCGTTGCGTGCCGGTGACCAGATCAATTTAAGTTTTCAGTTTCGCAGCGCTGCGCCTGGTAAAACAGTCCGTCTGGCGGCCGTACTCCAGTACATGCGCTCGCCCTGGACGGGCATTTTTAGTGTCAGTTCAACCACCGGCTTCACGTGGAAAACTGTTCACCAAATTGTGACTATTCAGAAGTCGATTCCGCCATCCCATATCGCACTCACGTTCAATCTCGGCGGTCAGCGGCAAGAACTGCTGCTGGCCAATATTCAGCTCACCTTTCAAGACCACCGCCGTCCGAATCTGAATTTTCGCGGCCCGTGGTTAAAGCCGGCGCTGGCCCGGATTGCCAAATACCGCATGGCTCCGCTGACGGTGCGGATTGTTAATAGCCATGGTCACCCGTGGCCCCAAGCCAGAGTCCATGTGGAAATGGTGCAGCATGCCTTTCAGTTTGGAACGGCGGTATCCTCTGCGATGATTAACAGCCCATCCGCCAACGGCCGCAAATACCGCCACACCCTTTTGAAATACTTCAATCATGTGGAGGTGGAAAATGGGCTTAAGTGGGGACCGTGGCATGATAAACGCCGCCGAGCAAAAACGCTCCGCGCGGTGCAATGGCTGGCGGATCATCACCTTAAGATCCGCGGGCATAATCTGATTTGGCCGAGTTGGCACTGGATGCCGGCCTTCGCGGTCAAACTCAAAGCCCACCCGGCGGCACTGCGGAGAGCTGTGGAACATCATATTTTCTCGGAAGCCCGGGCCTTGCGCGGCAAGGTGGATTGTTGGGATGTCATTAATGAACCGCTGGACAACCTGAGCCTGCAGCATCTTTTCGGCCGGTCCATCCTCACAGACTGCTTCAAAACCGCTCATCGAGCTGACGCACACGCAGTGTTATACGTCAACGAATATGAAATTGCGGGGGCTGGCGGGCTGCACATCAATAAGCAAAACCGTTACGCCCGGCTCATCCATTATCTGCTGGCCCACGGCGCGCCGCTGAGCGGTATTGGCATGGAAGGACATTTTGGAAGCCTCCTCACGCCGCCACGGCGGCTCATCCACGTTCTGAACCGCTTCGCTGGCTTTGGCAAGCCGCTGACCGTGACGGAACTCACCATTGATGTTCATAATCGTCAACTTCAGGCTCGGTACATGCGGGCCTTTTTGATTGCCGCCTTCAGCGTGCCCGCAGTCGTGGGCATCAACCAATGGGGCTTCTGGGCCGGCCACGATTGGCGGTCCAACACGGCGCTATGGAATGGCAAGTGGCGGTTGCGCCCGGTCGGTCGAGCGTATATTCGCTTGGTTTATCATACTTGGTGGACCAATAAAACCGGCCAAACCAATGCCAAGGGGGTCTACCACACGCGAGGATTTCTGGGTGATTATCGCGTGAGCATCACGGCCGCAGGCAAAACGATCCATATTCACACCCGGCTGGAGCAAGGCGGCCGAACGGTGCGTGTGATCATCCCTTGATTGGCAGGTCTCTGGCCGGGCCAAAGATGGCGGACACGGAGCACTATGGCGATTCCGGCTCCGATGTTGCATTGGAAACGCTACTTGCCCCCGCACACGTCTCCAGTATTTGCAGCAAGCTGCGTGCCGCAGCCAGCCATGTGAAACCCGCCGCCTGTGCCAGACCGCGCCGCCCAAGCTGGCGACGGTATTCGGCATCGGCAGCCAAACTTTTCACAGCACGACTAATGGATTCCGGATCGTCGTGGGCAAAGAAAAGCACCGCCTTTCCAGCCACCTCACGTAAAGATGTCATATCGCTGCATGCCACCGGACAACCACAGGCCATCGCCTCCAATACGGAAAGACCAAAGCCCTCGAAACTGGAACCGCAACACGTCAGCACTGCTTCACGATAAAGCTGGGCCAGTTCCGCATCAGTCGGCGATTCGGCAAAGACCATGCGATCCAACACCCCGGCCGCCTGAGCCTGGCGGTATATCGGAGTGGTCGGCCACGCATTATGCCCCACCAGCAGCAGCTTAAGGGTCGGATCATCCCGCCAAACAGTGGCCATGGCTTGAAAAATCCGGGGATAATTTCGCCGCGGTATGTCCGAACCGACCAATAAAATATACCGATTGGGTATTGGTATTTTGCGCCGCACCAGGCTCGCTAGTTCCGGGTTGGATTCGGGATGAAAGATCGGATTGATCCCGTTGAAGATCACATGCACATGATCAGGCTGGATGCCATAAACATTCATGGTGTCATTTCGCGTCTGGGTGGAAACAGCCACCACATATTGGGCCCGACGTAAAGACCAACGATTGTTCAGACGCTCGGTGCGCCCCTGGGCACTGCGACGAACGTTGAAGTCCAACTCGCAGGCCAAATCGTGAATGGTCATCACCGCAGGCGCGGTGCATGATCGCGGCAACACCGGGGTGAAACTATGAAACACGTCAAATTTCATCACTCCCAGAGCTTTGGGCGAAAGTGGAGGCAGACTTCCGGTCGGCGCAAACATGGCTGCCGGCGACAAGCCCGACGAAACCACCTTGATCGGAAAATGCTCGCCCATACCCTCGGGAAGCGATTGATCCAGCTCGGCCCGACGAGCGCTTTGCGCATCGAGTACCTGAATAAAGTAATGTTCGGTATTCAAGGCCACCCATTGCGCAACGAGATTGCGGGCATGCTGTGCTGCGCCGGAAGGCTGCCTTCCCACCAAAGGTCTGGCATCAAGTGCAATGATCACAAACCTCTCCTCGCCGGAGGCTTAGGTGGATGGCTGTGCCTGCTGGCGGGCAATGATGTCTTTTTT
>JAKAYZ010000162.1 GCA_021816165.1 Planctomycetota bacterium
TGATTCCACGTACATTTCCTCTGGCAATTTTCTGAAAATCGCCGGCAGTGGGGCGGCCACGACGCTGGATGACGGCGGGGCTGGCGGCTATTCTTCGCCCCTGACCTTTATCACCGGCGGTTTCACGGTCAATGGCAGTCTGACGCTCAACAATGCCACCCAAACCATTGGTAGTTTGGCCGGCACCGGTTCGCTTACTCTTACGGGCAGCAACTTGATTTTAAACCCCGCCGCTGGAGTCAGCAGTACTTTTACCGGCAGTATCTCCGGAAATGGCTCTATTACCCTTTCCGGTCCGGGCGATTTCGCGCTGGGCGGAAACAACACCTACTCGGGTGGAACATTCATCAACGGCGGCGTCTTGTCAATTCTCAGTTCGACCGCTCTGGGATCCGGCGCTCTGACCTTTGGCGGGGGAACGCTTAATATTCCGGCCAATGCGACCATTCCCAATACCGTGTCGCTGCAATCGGGCGGTGCCAACGGCATTGAAGTAACCGGGGCCGGTGTGACTGCCAGCATTTCGGGCGTGATTGGAGGAAATGGCGCATTGACCTTTACGGGCAGCACGCCTAGCAGCACGCTGAATCTCACCGCTGCGAATTCTTATTCCGGTGGAACCACTGTAAACAGTGGAATCCTGGAGGTGTCCAATGCGGGGACGGTTGGCACCGGCGTATTAGACATTGCCAGCGGAGCCCAGTTCGTTCTCAATAACATTAATTCCACTGCAGGCGGATTGGCCGGGGCGGGAACCGTGTCCCTGGGGAATAACAATTTGGCCCTGACCCCCGCAACCAACACCGTCGATTTTTTTAATGGGCAAATCAATGGTGTCGGGGGATCACTTACGGTGGGTGGTGCCGGGTCGGTTGTCCTGGGCGGCGTGAACACGTATGACGGCGGTACCCTTATTAACAATGGTGCGACGCTTTTGTTTGCTGCTCAAAGCGCCATAGCTGCAGGAAATATCGCCAACAATGGAAATCTTGGGCTATACGGCGCTTTTACCACCGCAACGATTACGGGGAATTTCTCCCAAGGGGCGACTGGCACGCTGGTAACGAGGGTTGCTGGTTCCGCAGCAGGCCAGTTTGACGCAATTACCGTGGCCGGCAGTGCCCAAGTTGCTGGCAATCTGGCGGTGGTCTTTCAAAACCATTACGCCCCTCTGAGCAGTCCCACCACGCTTACCATACTCCAGTCCGCCACGCCCAACGCAGTCAGTGGGAACTTTTCCTCCATAAACTTAGGCAACCATCCTATCAACGTGTTCGCCAGCACCGTGGATACCGGCACGGATTTGAATTTGGTTTTCACGCTCCATCAACCGTCGCTGATCCCGTACGCCCTCACGCCCAACCAGATCGCCATGGCAACCTACTTCGACGCCACCGACGGCTACAACGGTGGATCGCATCCATCACCGGAGTACCAGGCACTGATCAATTCCATCGATAGTGCCTATGCCAGCCAAATTCCCGGCATTTTGGATCAGCTTTCGCCTATTGACTTGCAGGCTTTTCCGCAGGTGGCCATTCAAAACGGTATCAACCTGGACCAAACCTTCAGCCAATACGCCCAGACCATTGATGGTGGTGCTCGCGGCCTGAACACCTCCGGCTTGACTTTGCTGCAGCCTGGCGAGGACAACCCAAACCAGGCCGCTTTGGGCCGTATGCTTCAATCCGAGTCGGATGTGGTGTCCTTGGATAATAACCTACCGGCGGAATTACCGGGCTACTTGAGCGATCTGCAGACCCAGACCCAAAACCTCTCTCATCCAGCTCCCACTACCAATTGGGGTGCGTTTGTCACTGGGGCTGCCCAGTTCGATGACTATTCTAATACTGGCAGTATCAGCAGTCCCAATATCACCACCGCCGATGTTACCGCCGGTATTGATTATCATATTGCCCAGCCTCTGGCCGTTGGAGTGCTCTTCAATTACGCCCATAGTTTTTTAACCTTGGATCCCTACAACAGCAAGGGCAGTGTCAATAGTTATACCCCCGGAGTTTACGCCAATTTGACCGAAAATGGATGGTTTATCGACGGCTTGGCTGCTTATACGTACAGTAGCAATTCGGAAACCAGAAATATCACGGCGGGCACCTTTTCCGGTGCGGCCAACGGCAATTTCAACGGCAATGCGATCAACGGCTCCATTGATATGGGCAAGCAGCTCTATTCCTCCGGAACCAATTTTTCCGGTACTGGCGGATGGACGCTGATCCCCATGGTGTCGCTGGGCTATACCCATGCCGATTTCAATTCGTTTTCTGAAACCGGGGCCGGAGCGGCCAATCTGAACGTTCAGTCCTTCAGCACGGATTCCTTCCGCACGGTGCTTAGCGCCACCTTTTTATATCGCATTGTGGCCTCGCCCAACATGGCATGGACGCCCGGTCTTACGTTGGGCTGGCGGCACGAATATCTTAATGATCCGCAGGGAATTACCTCCCAACTGCAGGGGGCCGGCACGGGTGGCTTTACCATCAACACAGAATCGCCAAGCCGGGATGTGGCCATCATTGCCCCATCTTTGAGCGTGACCGTGAACCGGAATATCAGCGCCTTTGTGGATTATGAACTGGATCTGGGTTCCAGTAATTTTCACGCCCAGCAGGTGTTCGCGGGCGTAGCGGTGGCGTTTTGAGATCGTTTGGACCACCGCGGTGATGGGCCGGTAGTCATCTTCTTGGGCCTTCCGTCAAGCCATCATTTACACGGCTGACCGATTCCAGCCCCATCAACCCGCAATTCCAGCTGGAACGGAGCACTAGCCCCAGCGGATCAGGCCGGGTTCCAGACGCAACGGTATTTCGGAATTTTTCGGCAGCACCCGCACCGCAAATCCCTGCTGGCCGCAATTGGCCGTTGGAATTCGCCCCAAGTATAACGCCGCGCCCTGCTCGGGTGTGGCCATCATCGTCATCTCCTGTACCTGGGCTTCATGAATCTCGCCGATGGCGTTAAGCGGCCCATAGTAGATTTCCACGCGGACATCGGATGGTGGAATCAGCCCCAGATCCACGGTGGCGGAC
Source organism: Planctomycetota bacterium (assembly GCA_021816165.1). Next base: position 3,048 of record JAKAYZ010000162.1, read on the forward strand.
ACTTCCAGAGCATCGCCGGCCTTGAGGGCCTTGCCGCTGATTTGTTCCACCTGTCGTACTCTTACATTACCCCACGCCGAACGAATATTGTTTTTCCATTGAGCCAGGGCCGCCGCTGCTGCGGCATCATTGGCGGAGAGCTTGTGAAATGAAGCATCAGCAGGCAAATACGCCTGCTCCGCATATTGCTGCACCATGCGATTCGTGTTGTAGATCGGGCAAATGGTGCGCAGGGATGCCTTCATGCGGCGTAGCCACGCCCGTGGCAGACCGTCGAGTCCACGATCGTAGTACAGCGGAATGATGGATTTCTCCAGCAGGTCAAAAATCGCCCGGCTCTCCAACTCATCCTGATAATCGTCGTTGGAGAATTCTTCACCATGGCCGATGGCCCAGCCGTTTTCGCCGTTGTACGCCTCGCACCACCAGCCATCCAGCACGCTTAAATTGATTGCGCCGTTGGCCGCGGCCTTCATGCCGCTGGTGCCCGAGGCTTCCATCGGCCGCCGGGGCGTGTTAAGCCACACATCCACACCCTGCGTGATATGCCGGGCGACATTGGCGTCATAATCTTCCAGAAACACCATGCGCAAACGTACCTCATCCTGCTGGCAAAAACGCACAATATTCTGAATGAAATGCTTTCCACCATCGTCACGCGGATGGGCTTTGCCGGCAAATACAAATTGCAGGGGCTGATTACGGTCGGTCAGCAGTTTCAGCAATCGCTCCGGATTCCGCATCAGCAGGGTGGCCCGTTTGTAAGTGGCAAAGCGCCGGGCAAACCCGATGGTGAGCGCCTTGGGATCCAGCACTTCATCAGCGCGTTCGATCTCCAGAGCGGAATTGCCGCGGCGTGACATCTGCCCGCGCAGGCGCATCCGCACAAAGTGCACCAGTCGGTCCTTGCGGCGCTCGTGTGCCCGCCACAGTTCGGCATCCGGTATTTTGTCAACGCGACTCCACACGCTATGATCCCATGGCCGCTCTGAGCCATTGGTCCCCAGATATTCATGGTACAGCCGGGCAAAGCCATCGCTAAGCCAGGTCGGCGTATGCACGCCATTGGTAATGTGGGTGATGGGAATTTCGTCGGCGGGTACTTCCGGCCAAATACGCTGCCACATGCGCCGCGACACCTCTCCATGGAGCCTGCTGACCCCGTTGCAATGCCAGGCCATCCGCAATGCCAGCACGGTCATACCGAAGTATTCGTTGGCATCCTGCGGATTTACCCGTCCCATCGCCATGAATTGCTCCAAATTCATCTTGAGTTTCGGGTAATACGCCCCCAGGTAGCGCTCAATAAGATCGCGTGGAAAAAAATCGTTGCCGGCCGGCACCGGGGTGTGCGTCGTAAAGACATTGCTGGCGGCGACAATTTCCTGCGCTTCGGCAAAGGCCAGATTGTTTTCCTCCATCAGCACCCGGCAGCGTTCCAGGGAAAGAAACGCGCTATGGCCTTCGTTCATGTGGCAGACCGATGGTTTGATGCCCAACGCCCACAGCGCCCGTATTCCACCGATGCCCAGCAGAACTTCCTGCTTGATGCGCATTTCGTGATCGCCGCCGTAAAGCCGGGCGGTAATATCCCGATCCTCCGGGCGATTGTCCGGCAAATTGGCATCCATCAGATACAGGTTAATTCGCCCCACCTGCACCTTCCAGATATTGGCCCGTACCGGACCGGCGGGCAATTCCACCTGGATGGTTACCGGAGTGCCGTCCGCATCACGCACTTGCGTGATAGGCATACTGAAAAAGTTGTTCTCCGGATTGTTTTCCTGCTGCCATCCATCTGCGTTGAGTTGTTGATGAAAATATCCCTCCCGATAAAGCAGTCCCACACCCACCAGCGGCAGCCCCATTTCGCTGGCGCTCTTCAGGTGATCGCCGGAAAGCATACCCAGGCCACCGGAGTAAATCGGCAGACACTCATGCAGGCCATATTCCGCTGAAAAATAGGCAATTTGTGCATCCTTTTGATCGGCATGATTCTGGCTGAACCATGTGGGCTGACTCAGGTAGCGCCGGTAATCGGCCATGATGCGATTAAGATGGGTTAAAAATCCTTCGTCCGATGCCGCCGCCTTAAGCTTTTCCTGACTCACCAGATTCAGCAGCGACACCGGATTGTGCGATGTTAACTCCCACACATCCGGATCCAGCCGACTAAACAGGCTGGAAGCTTCATAGTTCCACAAAGACCATATATTATACGCCAGTTCATTGAGTCCCTGCAGGCTTTCCGGCACGGCAGGTACCACCACAAAACGATGAATCGTCGCCATGAATACTCCTTACTTTCTTGCCATTTCATGCTCTTCAAGGCTAACCTCCCCTGCCTGGATGTATATGCGGACGGTGCAAACACGATGCCGCAGTCAACCATCCAGGAAGACGCCATCAATCCGATGATTCTACTTTATAACACCATTGCCCAAGCTAGCTTACTGTGGGTCGATATATATTTCCGGCGGCCCTTTACCATGGTGTGGCACCTTAACACCGCATATTATCGTCAAAAACAGGCTGGCTATTCGGCTTTTATCGCTCCAATTACAACCATTCAAACGTCTGATAAAGCAGCAGGGGGCCGTCAGGGGCGTTGGGCCAACAAGTGGTTGCGGAAAGATCACCTATTGGGTAGTGATGATCCGGCGTGCCCTTCCGTAGGATCCCAAATTAAAAACGTTGCTGTAACCCATTTGCCGAAGGGATCGGCGGGCCAGTGAACTGCGAGTTCCGCTGAGGCAATGCAACAGCAACACCTGGCTTTTATCCGGCAATTGTCGGGGGGCCAGATGGTGCAGTTGGTCCAACGGAATGTTCATCGCTACAGGCAGATGGTTTGATTGAAATTCCCGGCTGCTACGAACATCCACCACCACGGCTCCAGTTTGCAGGTACCGCAGCGCGGCGGGCCGAGAAATCAAGCCCAGGCGTTTAAGGGCGAAGAGTGCCGCCAAAATTACAGCCGTCAATAAAATGATGGTCCAGTTCACAAACATATTATCTGCAGATGATGGCCCGATTGCAAGCTCGCTGCGGGGGCATAACGCCCCATGCGCCGGGGGCTGGTTTACGCTTGAACAATTTCTGAGTTTGCTCTATAATGTTGGTCTGTGCTTGGGGTGGATGGATATTTGGACTGCTACAGAGTCCACGGGGTTATTTTCAGGACGGGTTATGCC
>JAKAYZ010000163.1 GCA_021816165.1 Planctomycetota bacterium
TCTCGGTGGAAACGTACGGAGTTGAAAGCCCGGCCTGGTGGCAGGCGGTGAACCTGACCACCGACCATGGTCGGCAAAGCTTTGATGTGCTGCAAAATAACCGGACGATGGGCCGAATTACCACCCGGCTGGCCGGGCGACACAATGTGGGCAATGCGTTGGTGACCGCAGCCATAGGCGTGCATTGCGGTGCCAACTGGAAGGCGGTGGCGGAGGGCATTGCCAATTTTGGCGGCGTGGATAGGCGCAGTGAGTTTCTGGGGCAACGCGGCGGAATTACTTTTGTGGATGATTACGGCCACCACCCCACCGAAATTCGCGCGACCTTGCAGGCCCTGCGCGACCATTATGCCCCGCAGCGGCTGATTTGTGTGTTTCAGCCGCACCAGCACAGCCGCACCCGGTTTTTACTCAACGATTTCGCCCGGAGCTTCGCCCACGCGGACCTGACCATTGTGCCGGATATTTATTTTGTGCGCGACAGCGAGCTGGACCGTCAGGCTGTGAATGCGGCCATGCTGGTGGAGCGCATCGGCGACAACGGACGCCAAGCCAAGTATATTCCGGACTTTCCGGGCATTGTGAATTATCTGCAGGGACAACTGCAGCCCGGAGATTTAGTAGTGTCGATGGGCGCTGGCCCGGTTTGGGAAATTACGCATGAATTGGTACGCAGGTTTTGAGAGCGCAGTAACGGAAAATGTGCCTCTGGCACCGAAGACGTGGTTTAACGTCGGCGGACCGGCGCGATATTTTGTGCAACCGGAAGATGTTGCACAGGCGGCCGCCATTCTGCTGCGTCTGCGCGAAAATGACATTCCGATTTATGTACTGGGATCCGGAGCCAATTTGCTGATCAGCGATGCCGGGGTTAACGGGGCTGTTATTCATCTTCAGCACAGCGCTTTCAAAACCATTGAATTCCAGGGACGCAACGTTGCCACCGGAGCTGGAACTGATGTTCAGCGATTGATCCGCGAATGTGTACACAAAGGGCTTTCGGGTTTGGAATGCCTGGCGGGAATTCCGGGCACAGTTGGGGGCGAAATACGTATGAACGCCGGCGGCGCATTTGGCGATATGGGCTCGCAGGTGCTTGATGTTACGGTCATGGATATAAACGGCCAAAGTTATACCCGGCAGCGTGATGATCTGGTGTTTGAGTACCGCCATTCCAACATTACGGCCAAGCTGATTCTTGCGGCGACTTTTGAGCTTATGCCGGATGACCCCAACCGGATTGCGGAAAAAGTGAAGGAAATATGGATGTTCAAACGCAACTCTCAGCCGCTGGCGGAAAATAACGCGGGGTGTATTTTCAAGAATTCCAACGGTACTTCTGCGGGCCAGTTGATTGACAAGACGGGGCTTAAAGGGTTGCGGATCGGCGGGGCCGAAGTTTCACAGCGGCATGCCAATTTCATTGTGGCCAAACCGGGATGCAAAGCTGCCGATATCCAAGCCCTGATCGGACAGGTACGCAAACGCGTGCAGGAAAAGTTCGGGATCATTCTGGAAACCGAGGTGGTCATCTGGTAGCCTACGCAAAGATGACTGCCGGCTGATTCGTGCATCAGCGGCAGTTGCCGACTTAACAAAGGCCTTGTCATGGACGACAACCAACAATCTCTGGCGATTACGCTGCTAGCGGGTGGCATATCTGCCGAACGTGAAATTTCGCTTTTGACCGGCGAGCAAATTGCGGCGGCGCTGCGGCGGCGCGGCCACCGGGTGTTTCAAGCGGATATTGCGCCGACTAATCTTGCGGCACTGGACCATCAACCGTGTGATGTGGTTTTTCCGGCGTTGCATGGAACATTCGGCGAAGACGGTGGTATTCAGGAAATATTGGAGCAGCGCCGGCTGCCATTTGTGGGTTCCGATTCCACCTGCTCGCGCCTGGCCATGGACAAACTTGCCACCAAACAATTGCTTTTTGAAAATTCCGTGCCAACTCCGGACTGGCAGGTGGTATACGCCGGAAAATTTAAGGATAGTTGGGTGCCCGCGAGCGGGATTGGCTATCCGTGTGTGATCAAACCCATTGCCGAGGGCAGCAGCGTGGACTGTGCCGTGTGCCACAATGCCCAAGAGGCCCGCCAGCAACTGGCCGCCACACTTGCCCGCCACGGAAGCATGTTGGTGGAGCGTTTCATTGTTGGACCTGAACTGACTGTGGGAATTATCAATGGCACCCCCCTACCCACGATTGAGATTCGATCCAAGGCGATTTTCTATGATTATGAGGCCAAATATGTGCGGCCTGATACCCAATACCTTTTTGACATTGATCTGCCCGCCGCCGTGCTTGATGCAGTACGTACTGCCGCTCTGGAAACCTGGCGGTTGGTTGGCGCCCGCCATTTGGCGCGGGTGGACATTATGGTGGATGCGACTACTTTACAGCCAGCCGTGCTGGAAATTAACACCATGCCCGGCTTTACCAGTCATTCGCTGGTACCCAAAGCCGCCCAACATGCCGGTATTTCTTTTGATGAACTGTGTGATCGCCTTGTGCGGATGGCGCACCGCGATGGCATTGTTACCGCCGCGGCCAGCCGCAGAAAGTGAATTGGAACGTCATGGCCGATGACCGCAATGCGATGCATACCCGCCGCCCCTGGCAGATTCCCTGGGTGCGCGGCGTGCTGGCGGCTTGTGTGGTTGGTGCGGTAGCAGCCGGCATTATTCAATCATGGCATTATATTCAGATTTATGCCCGGAAAATAATTGAACAGCGCGATCAGCGTCCCTTAAAACGCATTGTCCTGTTAAATACTCCACACTGGCTTTCCAAAAGCCTCCTTGATCAGATTGCCCAGGAAGCAGTTAATTACACCATTTACAATCCGCGCCATCCGGATTACGCCATGCAACTGCGCGATCCACTCAATGGCACCATTCTTAAAATACTCGCGCGGCACTATTTGCAGGATCAAGGTGTTGGGGAAAATGCCTGGATCAAACGCATTACCTTTATCCGCCGGGCGTGGACACCCAATGCCCAGATCATCGAGATATCCGCCGTTTATCGCCAGCCGGCGGCCTTGGTAGATGGCCCCACCGGCGGGTACATGGTGTCGCCTGGCGGCGTGCGCCTGCCCGGCCTGTATAAGGCTAACCAGCTTTCGGCAATCCAATGGCTGGTCCAAATTATTGGTAGCCAAGCCGCCCCACCAGTGGCCGGGGCCCATGTGGACAGCCCACGTATACAGGTGGCGCTCAAACTGATCCATTTGCTTGCGCCGCAGCCGTATTACGGCCAAATTGCCGCAATCAACCTGCGTAACCTGGGTGGCAAAAGCAGTTCGCTGGCACCACAAATAACGCTTATCACACGATTTGGTACCCAGGTATGGTGGGGCCGCGCTCCGGGACAGGAAGGCTTTTATGAAGTGCCTGCGGCCCGCAAGCTGGAGTCCCTGGCAAGAATCTACGCCCGCTTTGGACGCATTGATGCAGACCGGGCCTATGTTGACATCCGCGGCGATCAGGTGCTGGTTCCCAAGCCCACCACCCAACCGTAAACTTCAGGCTGTTTTTTATGCGCGGCTCGCACCCGCTGCGGCGGTGAAAACCTGAAAAATTCCCCGGCAGAAAGCCGGTAAATCATCGGGCTTGCGAGAGCTTACAAAATGCCGGTCCACCACTACTTCGCTATCCAACCATAGAGCGCCGGCGTTGATCAGGTCATCCTTAATACCTGGCGATCCGGTTACTTTCACGCCACGATAGACGCCGGCGGAAATGGCGATCCATCCACCATGGCATATTGCCGCCACCAGTTGCCGCCGCTGATGGAAATGGCAAACGAATTCCTTAACCTTTTCGTCCCGGCGAAGTTTATCGGGGGCAAATCCACCGGCCAGCACAACACCATCGAAATCCTGGGCATTGACATCGGCAATGGCCATATCTGAGATGGCAGGATAACCATGTTTACCGGTGTATTTGGTGCCTGCCCGTGGGCCGGCCAAGGTTACTTTCGCACCCGCCTCCTGCAACCGGTATTTCGGGGACCAGAGTTCCAAATCTTCGTAGATATCATCCACAAACATCAGGATGCGACGGTCGTTGACGGGCGAACTGAACATGGATTATATCCTCACAGAGCGACGTTGGTCGCAGGCCTGTTTGGCATCGGTTAATCTTGCAACTCTTACGCTCTACCGCCGCAGGAACCCCGTCTGTGGCCACAGCCACACATGCCGCCGGCGCCAGCTTCGGCCGAAGCACCGCCGGTATCTGCGGCCGCGACGGCAAAGACGGAAATTTTTCGTTTGGTTTGCCGGGCATGGCAGCTGGGACATTCGACGGCCTCATCGGCGTTGTTCATGCTGGCAGCGAGATGCTCAAAGCTACCACCACATTTTTTACATTCGTATTCATAGATTGGCATAATGCGCGACTCCTTAAAACGTACCTTGCCGACTGTTTTCAGTCTATGCAATGCGGACCGTGGAATCAAGTGTGGTGGCGGGGAGTTATCAGGCTTAAGAATCCATGGTAGCATAAACAAAGCACCGTTTGTGGCGGGCAGTGGCAGCGCTGTTACCGGACCGCACCGGCGCTTGTAGCTCAATTGGATAGAGCATCCGCCTTCTAAGCGGACGGTTGTGGGTTCGAGTCCCGCCAAGCGCATTTCAGGCTGGCCCAGCCGATGAGCATTTGAACTCCATGTAGGCTCGCGCGTATGATAATCGGGGTTGATGGATGGCCGAAGGCCGTGGGTGGGCGTTTCAGACTTGCCGATTGGGTATTTTGATTGGCCCGAGGCGAATGGAAAATATTTGATGAAACCCATGGATCCCAGTTCGTCGGTGCCAACACCCAGTGCGCCCCCACGTAACGAGCGGGCGGCCGCTTTGCTGGCCGGGGACTCAGGGGCGGGGCCACTATCGCGGGAACAGATTGCCCAGATTGGCGCAGCGAAGCGGGAATTGGCGCCGATCTTGAAATGTCAAAAGGTGGCCCAGCGAACGGCGGGAGGGTTGATCAGTGCGGGCATTCTCACGGCCATTTTGGCCTTTTTCGGCACGTTCAGCATCACCGCGCTGGTGATGGGATTATGGATGATCGCGGCGGGCTTCATTGAGCATTGGCAGGGGCAACACATTCACCGTCTAAAGCCCGAAGCATTGACGATTCTCATCCGCAATCAATTGTTGCTGGGGGGAATGTTTGTGATATTGGGCTTGTGGTGGATGCTGGAAGTGCGTTTGGGCTGGATGAGTGCTGCCGAGAAAATGGAAATTCACAGTGTTATTACGGCCATGTCGACGGTAGGCGGCGGTGCGACGGAGATAAGGTCGCTAATCACCACCATTGAGTATGTCGCATACGGATCGATTGTAGTCTTGGGCCTGTGTGGCCAGGGATGGCTGAGTCTTTATTATTCGCATCGCCGCAAGCTGCTGAAAAAATATCTGGCCAGTACGCCGGGATGGATTATTTCATTGCAGCGCCACGACACTGTTTAGGAAGTGGCGGGTGCGGCATCTCCACGGGTCAGCAGATCCAATAAGCCGGTTTCCGGATTCATCACCAATCCGTGCACGCATACATCACGGGGCAAAAGCGGGTGGCGGCGAACCATGGCTACGCTTTGCCGGACCCCATCTTCCACACGGTCGAAGCCGGCCAGCCACGTCTGCAGATTGATGCCGGCATTTTCCAGCGTGGTCAACACCTGATCACTTACCCCGCGCTGCCGCATTTTTTCCAGTACACCCTGACAGTTCAGCCCCGCCATACCGCAGCCGTGGTGCCCAACCACGGCTATGTCCATAGCACCCAGCTCATACACGGCCACCAGAATACTGCGCATCACGCTGCCAAACGGATGGGAAACAATGGCTCCGGCGTTCTTGATGAGTTTCACATCACCATTACGTACACCCATGGCCTGGGGCAAAAGTTCCACCAGCCTGGTGTCCATACAGGTTAAAATGACCAGGCGTTTGGAGGGAAAACGGTCGGTGCGCAGTGGTTCATATTCGCGGTGCTCCACAAAGCTGCGGTTATGCACAAGAATGTCATCGAGAATGGCCATAGGGTATTCATTCTGCCTTCAAAGTCGCGTGGTTAAAACGGCACGCTAAGCCGCAGGCCATCGTAACATATTTTTATTGGTGCAGGCAAATCGGCTTCGGCCTGGGCATGAAAAACATCGTGGGCAAGATGGGTGAGAAACGCATGACGCGGATGCAGTTCGTTAATTA
>JAKAYZ010000164.1 GCA_021816165.1 Planctomycetota bacterium
GGGCGAATATGATTGTGGCAGGTATAGACGAAGCTGGATACGGACCACTTTTGGGGCCGCTGGTGGTCAGTACGGTAGCCATTGAATGCCCGCAGGCCATTTCCGACCGGATACCCGATGTGGCAGACATGCTGAATCCGGCAGTGGCGGTTCAACCACCGATCCCGCATGGGGCCCTTTTTGTAACCGACAGCAAAGTGGTGCATCGATCGCAAAATGGTCTCCACCACCTTGAAGCGGCCACACTGATTGCCGTTGAATTGGCAGGCGGCGGGGCTACGCCAATGCGTCTTGACGACTTGGCCAAGGCTTTGGGATGGACGGGCGACGCCCGTTTGCCATGGTACGACTGGAGCCACGCAGTCAGCCCGTTGTGGGCGTCCGCCGATGCCATCAGTATTACGCGATCCATGCTTTGGGGAAGGATGGCGTCGCGCGGCGTGCGGATGGCGTTGGCGCGGTCGGTGCTGATGGACGAAGCCAACTTTAACCATCAGGTAAGTAAGACCCTGAACAAGGCGGCGGTACTGAGTTCCTGCGGGATGCAGTTGCTCAGGCAAATAGCCGACCAGAGTGCTGGCGAGACGTGGGTGGTGGTGGATAAAAATGGTGCCCGCGACCGCTATCTGGATTTATTAATGCGCACATTTCCTGATGTCATCTGGCGAGTGTGCACCGAATCTTCTGCCATCAGCCGTTATGAATGGCATCGACCAGGAGGGCTTTTTCGGGTGGATTTTCAGCAAAAGGGCGAATTGGCGTGTATGGCCACGGCCTGGGCGAGCATGATCTGCAAATATCTGCGTGAGCGGGCCATGGAGCAATTCAATGACTGGTGGGCAACTCAAACCGGAGGAAATGTCAGTCCAACAGCCGGGTATTACACCGACGCTCAGCGCTGGTTATCTGAGATGGCACCGTATCTGGAGCGTTACGGTCCTCCGCAGGAACAGTGGGTACGCACCAGGTAAGCCGAAACCGTCTGATTGAAAACAGCTTTGCCCAGTGGGTGAAAGCTAAACCTGACTTTCAGGGGCGGAAGAGGGATTGGCATCACTGATGGCACGACCGGGGCGTTGTGGCTCTACAACCTTCCACGCCAAGCCGAGGCCGCGCATGATACAAATGGTTATGTAGGTGATGTCAAATTCAAACCAGCGCATGCCGTGGGCGGCAGAGCGCTGTTGGGCGTGGTGATTGTTGTGCCAACCCTCGCCGAAGGAAAACAATGCCACCCACCAGTTGTTGCGCGAGTCATCATCCGTTTTGAAGTTGCGGTAACCCCACGTGTGAGCTGCCGAGTTAACAAACCAAGTTGCATGATAAAGGAGAACGACGCGCAGGCAGACGCCCCAAAGCACCCAGGAGAGGCCCCCCATCCAGTTTCCCAGCCACAACCAGCCGCCGGCAAAGAGGCCTGCTGCGAGAATAAACTGCGGAACGTACCAATAGCGATCGATAAAGCAAAGTACCGGGTCGCGCTGAATGTCTTTAGTCAGATTGCGGGGGTCAAATCCGCTGCGCGAGCGATGCACGATCCAGAGGAGATGCGACCATGAAAAACCATCGCGTGGCGAATGCGGGTCCTCAATGTCGTCAGACTCGGTATGGTGCTGACGATGCGTGCCAACCCATTGAATAGGCCCCCCCTGCCACGAGAGGCACGCAAAGATAGTCAGCATGTATTCGATCGGTTTGTAGGTGGCGAAACTGCGATGGGTAAGCAGCCGATGGTAGCCCAAGGTGACCCCCAAGCCACCGGTAATCCATGCCACAATGAAGAAGACCACAAACGATGACAGATGGATCATGGATGGCAGAAACGCCAAGGTCGCAGCGATATGCAGTGCGACAAATACGCTGAAATAGAACCAGTGAAAGGGAACGCGTTGTCCATCCCGAAGTTCCCGATCACGAAAGTGTCTGATTTTTGCTGATGCCATGTTTATCCAAAATAAAGCCGGTGCCTGCTGAGTTCAGGAGCCTCTCCAAGTCTTCAGACCGACCAGCGCCACAAGCCGCCGTCATCGTCTGGGGGGAAACCTCCGCCGTATTATATCCGTAACGGCCAATTAAATCTGGTTTTTGCGGATGGGCGAAAAAACTGGTGCGCAATCGGGCCAGATTCACGTGGACAGCACTGGGCTGCGCGTTGATGTGGCCAGTCTTTCGTGAGCAGGCATTGCCGAATTCTTTGGCATTCCCCCGCCATGGCTTGCCGCTGCGTGAGAATTCGGCTAGCTTTTTGTGAGATTTTTGGTCTGTGCGCTTGTTGGTACCCCAGGGGTAGCCACAGCGCTGGGGGCGAAACGCCAGTAGTCGGCTGGCACCGCCCGTCAGAGATGGAAATTCTCGAACGGAAGAAGAGGCGTATAACCAGTGACTCGTATTGCCCCTGTAACCTCCGCTCCCAAAGAGATTAGTGAACGCATTGATAACCCTCACGACAGCGTGGCTGCATCGCCTGACCATTCACCGGTCGAAACAGAACCTGAACTTGAGGCAAGCATTAACCTTGCCACGCGGCACTTGCTATCCAAACACAACCACAAGGGGTATTGGGTAGGCGAGTTGCAGGGCGACAGCATATTGGAATCTGAATACGTTCTGATGAAATTTATTCTGGGCCAGGAGAGTGACGCCTGCCTCCCCCTGATTGCAAACTATCTTAGATCAATTCAACTGCCGGATGGTGGCTGGAGCATGTTCCCCGGAGGGAACAGTGATCTGGCGGGTACAGCCAAGGGTTATTTTGCCCTGAAACTACTGGGGGATTCGCCCGATGCGCCGCACATGCGGGCGGCGCGGGATGTGGTACGGCGGCTGGGCGGGGCAGAAAACTGTAACAGCTTTACCAAATTCTTTTTTGCCGCGCTCGGTCAGGTCAGTTATGCGGCCTGTCCGAGCATCCCGCCGGAAATTATCCTCATTCCCAAATGGATTTACTTCAACCTTTACGCTGTCTCCGCGTGGAGCCGCACCATGATTTTGCCACTGGCCATTGTCAGTGCATACCGCCCGGTACGAACGCTGCCGGGCGAATTGGGCATCAGCGAATTGTTTAATGATGAATCCAAGGCGCGCACGGCGGCGGGAAAACTTAAGGGTCTGCCGCGCAGTTGGCGCGAGATGTTTCTGCTGCTGGACTTATCACTTAAGCGTTATGAGAAGACGGCAGTCACGCCGCTGCGGCCTCTGGCAATCCGCGAGGCGGAAAAATGGCTGCTGGAGCACATGGAAGGGTGCGATGGCCTGGGAGCCATCTTCCCGCCCATGGTGTACATACTTATTGTGCTGCGGATATTGGGCTATGCCGACGACCACCCGGTAGTGGTTAAAGCGCAAAAAGACCTGAAAGATTTGTTTATCGAGGAAGGCGAGACCATCCGGATACAACCTTGCTGGTCACCGGTGTGGGACACAGGTATCGCCATGCACGCATTGGCGGAAGCCGGGCTGACGCACGATCATCCGACGGCGCAATCCACCACACGCTGGCTGCTGGAGAAAGAATGCCGCACCGCCAGCGACTGGGCCAAAAACTGCCCAGGGGTGGAGCCATCCGGCTGGTTTTTTGAATTTAATAACCCGCATTACCCCGATGTGGACGATACGGCCATGGTGACCATGGCACTTAAGCGGCTGGGCGGGCCGGTGGCCGAGCAGGCTGTCCGCCTAGGTATTAATTGGTTGCTGGCCATGCAGAATGACGACGGCGGTTGGGCGGCGTTTGATCGCACGCGCAACCGTCCGATTTTAGAGCATGTGCCGTTTGCGGATCATAATGCGATTCAAGACCCTTCATGCCCGGATATTGCCGGTCGTGTGCTGGAATGTCTGGGGCATAACGGGTTTAAAAGCGACCATCCGGCGGTGCGCAAGGCGGTGCGGTTTTTGCAGGAAACACAGGAGCCTGAGGGGTGCTGGTTCGGTCGCTGGGGCGTCAACTACATCTACGGTACATGGCAGGTTTTGACGGGATTGCGGGCGGTCGGCGAGCCGATGGATCAGCGGTTTGTGCGCCGCGCCGCCGACTGGCTGCGTTCGTGTCATAAGCCGGACGGAAGTTGGGGCGAATCATGCCAGACCTACGACAACCCGGAACTTAAAGGTCGCGGTCCGAGCACACCATCGCAAACCGCTTGGGGTGCCATGGGCTTGATGGCGGCCGCCGGTCCGCATGACCCACATGTGAAGGCGGCCATCCGCTGGCTCATGGAAAACCAGAATCCGCAGGGTGACTGGGATGAACCGTGGTTTACCGGCACCGGATTTCCGCGCGTCTTTTATCTCAAATATCACCTGTACCGGCTTTATTTTCCGCTGATGGCGCTGGCGCGGCATCGGCGGCTCTTGCAATCGGGGCGATAGACGCGCATCATCTGCGATACGCAGGTGATTGAGAGACCGCTTGGTTTGTATAGTATGGGACGCGGTGACATGCCGATGAAATCGAACCATCTTTTGACTGCTGCGATAGCCCTGCTGGGATTCGGCCTAGTGCTTAATGCCTTTGTGAACATCCTCGACCGCCATGGAACCTGGCCAGATCAGGTTGCCTGGGGCAAAGGTTTGCAAGTTGTGCCATCGGGTGCGTTCGGCAACGCTGACATTCAGGCCTTTCCCGTGCAGTTGGGGCGCAATATATACGGTTTCGTGCTACTCGATCCAAGCCGTCATGCTATGGCGGTGTATCGCCTCAATGGTGCCGTATCACGATTGCGGCTGATGGCGGCCCGTAATTATCGGTACGATCTCCGGCTGAAGGATTTTAATAATTCTTCGCCCACGCCGGTGCAGGTGAAGAAATTGCTGGGCGCAGGTGCCCATTGATGATGCTCTGCGGGAAGGTCGATGCCGACGGGCCAGCTATTGGGGCGATTGGTGCGGAGCGTCGGATCAGCCATGTGCCCTGCAAGAATGGGGCGTGGGTAAAGGAAAATAACCGCGGCGGTTGTGATATGGATAGATTTTGGCGATTGGGACGTGACAAGGGGTGGCCCTTGCGTTTAGAATATAGGTAGGTGTCGGCTGCATTGAATTGCAGACGGCCGGGCAACGTCATCAAGTTGGCGCGTATTGTTGAGGAGTTGGCTGTGGCGAAGATGTTCTACAGTTCCGATGAAGCGGTCCAAAAGCTGGGCGTTGACAATAATCGGCTAAAAGAGTTGATCGAACAAAATCGGCTGCGTGAATTTCGCGACGGCCAGCGATCCATATATAAAGTTGATCAGGTGGACAAGCTGGCTGCGGAACTCAAAGGCGGCAGCGGTGCCGGCAATTTGGATACCGGCCCCATTGATTTGATGCCCAATGCTTCGGGCGGCCCGATCTCCTTGGCCGATTCCGGCGATACGGGGGCTTCGGCGGGTGGGTCGAAGATGGACAGTAAATCAGGTACCGGGTTTGCCGCATCCAGCAAATCGGGCAGTGGGATGCCGGCGCAGGGCACTAAGGCTGGCGACAAGGGTGCGTCGTCGATAAAAGTGTTTGATTCGTCTGAAATTAAGCCGGCAGATTCCAGTGCCCAAACCCAGATATCGTCCGCACTTGATGAATCTATTTCTCCATCTGGTTTGGATTCGGTCGGCAGCGGATCGGGCCTGCTCGACCTGACACGTGAAAGCGACAACACCAGTCTGGGTGCTGAACTGCTTGAAGAAATTTATCCCGGCGATGGTGGTGCGGGAGGCAGCCAAGCGGGTGTAGGGTCCGCCTCGGGCATTTTTGATCAAACAGCGGCAGGAAGCAAGGCTGGCGAGACGGGCCTCGGAGCGCCCCCACCGATGGCTGAACCAGCACCCGTTCCTGTGGCGTCATCCTACATACCGGCGATTGAGGCCCCGGATCCCATGGCGGGATTGTTCGGTGGCTTTGCGTTTGCCTCGGTTTTGGCCATGCTGCTGGCATTGGTAACGGTGGCAGCCAACTTGGATGGGTTTGTGCCATCCTTCGTCCACACGTTAGGTAAAAGCTTACTGATGCTTATCGGATTGTTGATTTTGGTCACCGCGTTGGTGGCGATCGCCGGCTACTTTGGTGGCCGCGCATCGAATCGGTAGAATTGAAGGCGCTATCCGCGCCCGGCTCTCATGGATGAGATACCCGGAAGTCGCGGTCTTCATATAAAGCACGGAGGCGAATATCCATCCCCGACCTGCATGCTCTTTACATACAGGTAAATTTCGCTCAAACTGCTAT
>JAKAYZ010000165.1 GCA_021816165.1 Planctomycetota bacterium
AGGCTCCTGGGATGAGGGTGTCAAACATGGCTGCCGCAAAGGCTTTATCGCAATAACATCTTTTTGCCCGGAAGTAACCGATAAGAGCCAAAGTTGCTTTGCCGCACGGAGCGTTGGTAAAATGACCTCGATGAAACATATTGACCGGATCACTTTTAATCCCAATCAGTGTGGCGGCAGGCCGTGCATCCGGGGTATGCGCATCCGTGTCAAAGATATTCTGGAAATGCTTGCCGCAGGTGTTTCGGAATCGCAGATTCTCGCGGACTTCCCGTATCTTGAAAGCGACGACATCCGGGCCAGTTTGGAATACGCCTCGCGCGAGGTTGATCACACGGTTCTGGTGACCTCGGGCAGTTAAAGGGATCCGGTGAAATTTCTCATTGATGCCCAGCTTCCCGTTGCACTGGCCCGGTGGCTTACCCTTGAGGCAGGCCATGAAGCCATACATGTTGATCAAATCGGCCTACGAAACGCTGAAGATACGCCGATTTGGCGGTACGCAGTTGAACACACCTATGTTATCTTAACCAAAGATGAAGACTTCGCATCGCGTATCCGCCAAAGCTCTACTGGCCCGGCGGTGGTATGGCTGCGGATAGGCAACTGTTCTCGCGCCGCCTTGCAGGACTGGTTTGCACCACTCCTGCCCGAAATCCTTCGGGAGTTGGCCCGGGGTGAACGTCTCATTGAAGTACGGTAAGGCATCGCGACAAAATAAGGTACCCCATTATGGTGCGAGCATTTTGCCTACTGGCAAGATGCTCGCGAGTCGCGTGTCCGCATGGATATGTAATGAGCGAGCAACGCCGCCAGCGGGCGAAAAAACTGGCCGGAAAGGTCGCGTTATTTTGTCACGATGCCTGAGAAAAGTCCGGAACCCTGGCGCCCAAAACCACCATCAGCCGCTGCGATTCGGTGGCAGCCTGCAAAATCGTTGTTGTGGTGTGGCTGCGGGGCAGGCCATTTATAGCTTGTCTTCCGCCGGCACATACATTCTTGGATGGGGCTGCATCACGTGCTGCACGCACGAACCGCACAGGTACACACGGGCCGGGTTCGGGTAGTCGGTGCTGTCGGTATCATCACCCTCAACCCATTGCCGGCAGAATACATTGACTTTGCCGCAATAGCCGCAGCGCGTCGGCGAGCCGCCGTCGGCTGCCTGGGTTGTGAGCCGCGGGTAGCGCGTAAGCTGGCCTCTGCCGCGTGCCGGCTTTACCTCGTGCGCAAGATGGCTGCGCTTGAGAAATTCCACCAGATCGCGGGTTTCATCCTGATTGGCGAAGCGCACCCAGCGGCCTGATGCCGTATCCATAAAAAAGCCGGTGGCTTCAAGCTGCTCCTGCATGACAGGATCAGGCCAAAACAATATGCGAATTTGTACACGCACCGCCATATAGAAGAGATTTTAACGACTGGTAGTCATTTGGCCTATGGCTCATTGCGGCTGCGAGAAAATGTCGAGCGAAACCGTCGGCGGGCTGCCGACAGCACTGCTGCGGCCAACGGGCAGTTGCACCGCCAGCGCCGAAACCTGCCCCGGCGCCATCGTAACCGCCCGATGGGCGGAGAGCTGCGCTGCGGCCACCCGCGCTGCCGCCCCAGGCAACGCACTGCGGCTGCTAAGCGATACATCCATGGCCATGGGGGCTAAACCACTGCGGCTGTCGTGGGTTCCGGCGAGTTGCACACTCAGCACCGGCGGCTGGGGCTTGGGAAGAGCCGATGGCGTAAGCAGCGGCGCTGAAACACCGTGTCTTGGTGCATCATACCGATACAGGAGGCTGCACCCGGCCAGCAGCAGCAAAATCACCACCACCGGCCGACGAACATGCCGCCGCCGCGGCTGCTCAAGGGTATTAAGTTTGATTGTCCAGTCGCGCGTCATAATGCTTCACCTGCGGCAGGCAAATGCCAGCCCGTGCCTTTTAAGGGCACAAAACCAAACAAATAAACAGGTGCAATCCGTTGCGGGCGGGGTGCGGAATCCGGCCCGCCTATGGGGCCCGGGCCTTTACCGCAAACCAGGTGCATCCGTGCGATGCCGTGTTATGCTCTCCAAGAGCCTTTCCGGCAATTTACCGAAAAAGCTCCAACGCCGGGTGGCGCACAACAGCCTTCCACAGCCTTTTTAACAGTATACAACGTTATAGGGCAAAGCGTTATTGCACTACCCTGAATGTTCATCGGCAATCGGCGGGCCAGGCAGTCTGACTTTCGCACCCTGCGCCGGACATCCCGAATTTCCGGCGACTGCTCGGCGTCGCTTGCAAAATATTCTGGCTTTAAGGGCCGAAGTGCGATGGTTGTGTCAGAGAGAGGTTGTAGCCACAGGTGCCCCAAAAACTTTTTTTGGGGTGACCGTGGCCGTCAGCGTTCCCGGCGTTTAGGGCCATATTGGAATATACAGCGGAAGCGCCAAGAGCATCGCCAGAACTGCAAGACGCGCCGCCCAGCGCATCGGCCGGGTTTCCCCCATCGCAGCCATTTCCTCCGGATGGATTGCCAAGTATCGCAAACGGAGAAACACCATGGTCAGGCTTGAGAGAGCCAAAACATAACAGGTTGTCTCAGTCACTAAAATAAGAAAAAATGGGGGACCGAAAAATGGCAGGTACAACCACCAAACGGAAGCAACAGCCGCTGCAACCGAGCAGCGAAGGCAAACCCGGGCAGAGATCATTTTCCCGACGTGAACTATATATTGACGGTCCATTGGAGAGCCTTCATATAATTACCATGGTGCGCCCCCTCGAACGGCCGCCCACCAACACAAGCCGGGAACGGCCGCTGCAAATATCCCGACGGTGTATTCACCGCTTCAAGAGGTGTGCAGCCGTGAACGCAAAAACAAGGTATATCATGGCGACCAGCGAGCTTCCAAATATCCAATCGAGCGAACGACGTTGGTCCTTGGACGGCGGGGAGCCCCCCCGGCTCACGTGTCGAAATAGAATGGAATTCACCATGAGCATCCCGGCCAAGCCCACAGCGGGCATTGACACGAGGAGCCAATTCAGCCAATGATGCCTGGTAAGCACATCCTTAAACACTAAAGAGCGAGATAGGCAGTTCGAAAAAAGTAAGAACCCATTAACTGCAGTAAAGCTAATCGCCAATAATCTGTACACAACCGCATTTTCTGCGGCGGGAGGCGCCGGTTTAACGGCTGGAACTTGATCAGAATTATCTTCGGACTGAGACGACAACTTTAGTTCCTCCGATGTTTATCCGCTAACAGCAGGGCGATGTTTAACGCGGGCCTGGATTAGGGGTTTACGGAAATCCACTATTTCTGAGTGTCGGGAGTGTCAGCACGGGCGATTGCAGCCCTGAGCTCTTTTAAGGTACGCTCAATAATCTGTCGGCGTGTCAGCCCTTTCGTTGCTAAGACCCTTTTGACAATTGCTCGACCCACATCTTTTGGCACCCGTTTCAATAAGAAAAAGCATTCCTTGATTTCCGCCGCGCTCGGTATCGTATCCGCCCTTGCCGTTAGCCGTGACGCGCCCAGAAAGCCCCGGATTGCGACCGATGTCGGCGTCAATTTCCCCTGACTCAAGCCAAGATGGTATAAGCTGCCTCTCGTTCCAACAACAAGGCATCCAGATTTGAGCGGAAAGATGTCCGTAACTTGCTGTTTCTTGGTTTGCCACATTTTAGAGAGGCCTCCTCCTGGGCCGTGGTGCCAGAGGGACAAGCCGCCAAATCCGGAGGCGATCAGGTTCCCATGGAAATCGTGCACTTGGAATAGCCATTGGCTTTCGGGAACACTCGCGACGCGGAGGCTCAAACCAACACGGTTTAGTCTGTAATCGGCAGTGACTCGACCGGATCGCCCGTCAAGTTTGTACAGGCGCCCCAAGGTCCTAATAAAGAGCGTGCCTGCATCACCGGGCGCATACAAGGCTCTTGGCTTGAGTGTCGCTTTCCATAGGGGTCCTGGGACACCGGCAACGGTGACCCGCAGAAACCTTACGGTCCCGAAAGTGCTTGCAACCAGTAGTCGATCCATGCCCACCCATCGAAGCAAGCAAATACGGTTGCCCCTTCTCTTTAACAACGGGGGATACGGGCGCAAGGTCACGCCGCCATCGGTCGTCATAACAATATTTCGCCCCATCGCTATTGCACCGAGTTTGCTGGAGGCAAATGATGCGCGCCGCCGACCCACCTCCCGCAGAAACTTCCAGCCGCGCCCTGGCCGATAGCAGGCTAGGAAGAAGCCACGTGGTTGTCCCGGCCAGAGGCCGTTTGTGTTACATAAAAAGAATATCGCTGACTCGGCCCCGCCGATCGGAATGAGCGTAGCCCCCGCGTGGGGTACTCGGAGGGGGACCGCACTCCACAGAAGCGGGTTTCCCTTCGAGAACAGCACCATTTTTGGTAGAACCAACATGTAACCGCCATCGGCCAAACGAGTCGCCGGTGAGCTAAAATCTGGAATTCTGCGCAAACTATCGGCTGGCCCGGACCCATTTGGCGAATCCACCGCCGGACACTGCCTTGTGAAACCGACAACCGCAAGGCCGCCGATTAATAGGATGCGGCCGAGCCCTTTGTGCAACCTCGCGGCGCTGATAAGAATTAACCTTTGCATGTGTTACACCATTCAGAAACTGAGGTTAAACATGGCGGATCCGGGAGTGTAGGTTGAGGGGAGCGGGGAGGGGACGAGCAAGTCCAGAGACTTCATTAGCTGCAACGCTGCCGTCTGGGACGGCTCTTCGGTTGTATGTACAAGGTCGTCGAGTGCGATGTGCTGCGGGATGGGTGCGTTTGTAAGGTGGTACTGGCTGACATCTTGCACGATAAAATCGCTGTTAGCCGCCGTAAGGCCAAGTTGCGTCGGGCTGAGCTGCAACGTGTCGACGAGGCAGATGGCTGCATAATACTGGACCGTGTCCAACTGGGTGAGTTCCTGGATGGTACCGTCCGGCTGCGCTATCCCAACAAGGGGAAGCCATGAGACCTGCGGATGCTGCGTAGCCAGAAACTTTGTCATGCCTGACAGCACCCCTAGGTCGTAAAAACAATCGGTATCGCCGTTGCCGTGGCTTGCAGAGGCCGCGAGGTCGAGTGTGGGCCCAGCACCAAAGTCTTTTGCTACCGCATCTGCAAGCGGGCTCCCCCCAAACGGCGAACCAATTGTGACGATTCTCCGTATATCCCCAACCCCGTAGTCGTCATTGCGGAGGTAAGGATATGCCAGGCCGTACCAGTCGCCGTTTTGAAAACCGTCGGCCCGCGTAATTGGAATGTCTCCTGTGTTGCAGGCATACAGCATCGTCACGACACCTCCCATGCTGTGCGCGAAAATATCAAGCCGAACAGCCGCGATATTATATTTCAGGTACAGCCTCTGTAGTTCGTCGCTTATCTCGCCCGGCACCATCGGAGCGACTACATCGTAACCAGAGTCGTTCTGGCTACTCCAGTCAAGGTAATCCACGTCAATGCCAGAACCCGCCACTGAGCCAAATCCACTCTGGAGCAGCGCTGCCATCGGCTGCATTGCGGCAGGGCTGGAGAGTATTCCATGGATAAGCAGAAGCGGAGGACGCCTAAGGGCAATTAGCGTGGATGCGATTCCTCTACCACCAGCGTAAGCCGTAATCTGAAGCAGTTGCGCGTCGGTTTCGCTCCCGAAGAGAAAACTCTCGGGTGGGCGGTAAAATACGACCGCCGGTGATCCTGCGGGGACCGTAATCGTCGTTGCCGCGCTATTTGGGGCCTCCGGCGCTGGGACGGCGGGAAATGAGGCCCAGAGTGAGCCTACACGTTCTGGGGTAAGGTCCTGCGGGTTCGGGTCCACGAGCGGGCTGATAGTGAATGTTACGGGCTGCCCGGCGACCTGCATCGGATTGAGGCGGACCACCAGGACGCTCAGCCCGTCCGCAAGCGCCCCCGAAACGAACCAGGATGGGTCGACTGCGGACGTCGCGGGCAACTGAATGCCAGGCGGCTGCATTTGGGGGGCGAAGGCGCGAGCGTCGATCGTCTCTACTGAGTATCCAGCCTCCGTGCCCGGAACCGGGTCGCCACCGAAAGTCGCGGGGGCCGTCATGACGACTGCTAAGGCACAAATGAGAGCCAGCGAGCAGCAGTGCAACGCGATTAGCCTCATGTCACGCTGGCGAGCTTTTATGTTCATTTTTCTTTCTCCAAATTTCGCTCCGCAGCCGCGTCCCGTA
>JAKAYZ010000166.1 GCA_021816165.1 Planctomycetota bacterium
CCGATCTGGCATTACCGCCGACACCGGATGGTTTCATTTTGAGAGTACTTCAGCGGGCACATTGCAGGCGGCCAGTGCCTGCGTTGCCGCCGGCGCGCAGCCGGATGAACTCTGGAACCGGCTGATGCAGCAGGACAGCGTAGCCAAATGGCGTTTGGCGGGGCGGGCGTTGCAGACCACGCTTTACCTGCTTGACGGACGGCTGGCGTTGATGCGCATCACGCAGGAGGATTTTGTCCAAAGTGAAGCCAGGAGTTGGGAAACTGAAGGCCTTATTAATTTGCCACTATCCATTGCCGCTGTGGCCGCCAGCGTATGTCTGGCAGAGCAGCCCGACGGCATGCTGCGGGTGAGCCTGCGCAGTAAACACACCATAAACGTGGCGGAAATCGCGGCGGAATTTGGCGGCGGTGGGCACGCGCGGGCGGCGGGTTGCCGGATGACCATGTCGATGGAGGATGCGTGCCGCGCTTTGACGGCGGCATTTGAAAAGCGTTTTTCCAAGCTGCAGTAGGGTCGCTCAAATTGGAAGGATTGCTCCCATGGCCTGGAACCCGGAACGATATCTGCAATTTAGCCGGGAACGCGAATTACCGTGCAGCGATTTGATCAGCCGCCTGCGCTTTGAATCCTTCGAGAATATTACAGACCTGGGTTGCGGGCCGGGCAACAGCACGGCGCTGCTTCGAGCGGCCTTTCCCAAGGCACAGATAACGGGGGTGGACGCATCGCCCGAGATGCTGGGTGCTGCGCGCCAACGCCTGGCATCCGCCACCTTCTTACAGGGTAATATTCAAAGCTGGACGCCGGATAAAGCGGTGGATCTGATGTTTTCTAATGCTGCCTTGCAGTGGGTTGATAACCACAGCGTCCTTGTCCCACGCCTGTTTGCGACTGTGCGGTCGGGGGGATATCTGGCGGTGCAGATGCCCTATCGCGATGAGCTATCTCCGATCAGTCGTGTGCTGCGGGCGGTGGAGAATCATGACCCATGGGCAGCGTATTTCCGAAAGCCTGTGCGAACATGGTCGGTTCATGAACCCGCTGCCTATTACAACTGGCTTTGTGGCGGGAGCCATCGGATCGACATCTGGCTTGCCGACTATTATCACCCGCTACCCGATGCCCGACATGTTATCGATTGGTACCGCGGCACAAGCCTGCAACCCTACATGGCGGCGCTGCCGTCGGAACAGCTACGTGGGGAAGTGCTTCAGTTTTGTTACGATGCCATACGAGACATGTATCCACTTCAGATGGATGGAAAAATTATGTTCAGTATTCGACGCCTGTTTATTGTCGCGCAGCGCTAAGTGCTGCGTGCCGAGAGTCTGGGTCCACACGGCGACGGGCCTGATCGAATTATCCCCCGGCGGGATCAAAAAATATCCCGCTGATGACAGCATTGGGGCCACGCGATGGGTTCAAAAGGATGCGAACGCCGCCATGCACCTGAAAAACCAGATATTCGCCCTGAGAAAATCGTGAAAACGCCTGAACGGGTGCCAATATTCGCCTTGTGCGTAAACTTTCAACCGTAACCAACTGCTTTCGCCCCTGATGATCAAAGTCTACGGCGTATAGAGCCAGGCGATAGGTTCTGCGGCTTTTCAATTTAATGTTAATGATGGGGCTGCCATAAAAGACACCCGCGGGCCGCCGCCGCCGATTTGACGGGCCTGTCGCCAGCGCTCGCGGATCATGGTCGTTGCTGTGCCATTGCATGGTGCGACCGGCAGTCAACACAACGGATTTAACATAATGCGGGAGGTGACTGGTATTGGTGGAATGCGGTCCGCTTCCCAGCAGCATGTATCCATCGTGGCCGTAGACGCCGCCCCAGTTGCCCCGGGTTATGCGATCTGTCCCCAGCACCTGCGCCGGATAGACAAATGGTTCGGGCAGAAATGGTGGGGTGTGGCCCGAGTAGGTGATTCCAAACCGATACGAGCCGGGTTGGACGTTTTTGAAATAAACGTAGTTTGTGGTCTGCTGCACAGCCCCAATCCCTGGAACGGGTTTGAAATGCCCACGTGTCCAGGCTGTTTTACCGTTGACGACGACATTAATAATTCTGCGGCCAACTTTAGGAATGCCTATCCAGGCTGCAGTTCCAGGCGGGATGGTGTAGCGGCCAATCCCTTTCGGGCCGCGGCCGACGTTGATGTATTCCGATACAGTTCCGTGAGGTGTGGGTTCCGTCGCCCGAACCCACGTCAGCATGCGACCCAGGTGCGGGATGATGTCAACGGTCGCAAAGCCGGGTGTCGCCGGTCGGATACCGGCGACCCATCGGGTCAGCCACGCCGTACAACCAGCGCTCCACGGATGGCAAAGGCTGGTGTCGCCGGCGTCACATGTCGGTAGCGGCCCATTGTGCCCGATAACCCGATTCCAGCTTGGCCAGTAGCATTCAAAGAAGGTTGTGCCGCCGTATCGGATTTGTCCGCCCCAATCATCAAGCACGGTCTCGATGGCCTGATTCCAGAGATGCGCCCGCGCCATGGCCTCAACCACAAAATATTCATTAAATGGAGAGAACGATATGCGGTCAAGCCGATTGGAAAAATACAGACGCTCGACACGCGGCATTTGAGCGGCGGTCGGCACCCCGCCGTTGATTGCGTCGCTGGCGACAAAAACATCCGCGTGCCGGATCCAGCGGTGCTTCTCAACGCTCGCCTGAAATTTATCAGCCATACGGCGGAATTTCTTCGCCAGCGACAGCCGACCCGCCGCGCCAAGTGCCCCCGCATAACGCCGACAGGTCTCGATGAGCAGCATCCGGCAGGCGCGGGATGCCGCGGCTGTCGGCCGAAAGCCGCCGAGCCGATCATCCCAGCCGTAAAACCTCACAGGCGGATTATCAAATTCAGCCGCAGCTTTCATGAGCAGCCTGTTTGCCACAGGCTCATAAGTTTTTAGTTCAGCCAAATTGCCGGTGAAGCGGTAATAATCAACGAGGCTTAAAATCCAGTAGAGATAATAGCTGGCAATACCATTGCCATGACCCGCAGTGCGGTCCAGATTTTCCTTGACAAAATTGAAGTTTCCAAAGGCCGCCATGGAAGCCGCTTGTGCGACGTGGGCATCGCCGACCCAGGAGTACCGGTCGCCACGGTACATCAGGATGGCCCCGAAGTAATTTCGTTCGAGGTTTAACTTCACGGTGTATGCACCGGTGTACCAGATGCGCGTCAACATCCGGTTACTGCATGCAAAGCTGCCCCGGTAATTAACCGGTTTAATCTGACAAATCAGCCGCACATTGGTGATGTGCCAAGGTTTGCCGGCAAACGAGTGAATATAAATCCACCCAAATCGCACTCCCTCGTAAAAAAGGGGATTAAGTTTAAGGCGATAGGTGTTGCCAATGTGCTGCGGTACGGCAATACAATGTTCCCGCGCCGGTGCATCGAACTCACTTATACCCATGTCCACCCGACCATGGAAGTCGGGGCTTTCAAATTCCAGCCACGCCGCACTTTCAACGCCAAAATCAAACCGGATACTGCCTGTGCCCCGCACCGTGATATTGCAATGTCGGCCCAGCGACGTTTGCAGACCCCGGAAAGACTTTGGCGTCGGCGTCTCTACCCTCACTGGTCGCAACATGTAGTATTGGAGAGCCCGATCGGGCCCGGTGCGACGCCAACGGTAACGCACCAGAGGATCGGGCGACAGTGGTACCGGCGGCCCGGAAAATGCGCCCCCATGTAAGGGCTGCAAGGGCTGCCCATTCCTGACTGCGTTTTTTCCCGTAACGATGCCCGGCTGCCACCCTTCGGCACCCAATGGCGATGGGCCGGGAATCAGGTGAGGCTTTACAAAATACCGATCGGCCCAGCTAAGGGGGCAAAAAATCGTAAAAATCGCCGCTGCCAAAAAGACGCTCACCAAGCCCAAGCCGCGGTGGCTTGCCAAGCGTGTACGAAATTCGACCGCACGGATCGAAACGGAAAAATAATTCTGCCGCATTCGACCGCCTCCTTTCATGCTGGGAGCAATTCTACCGCTGAGTGGTCACCAAAAATATTTTTTACGAAAGCCTCAAACGTGCGCCGGTTCTCTTCCAACGCCAAGGTTCAGGTCAATTCTGCTGCCTGTGCCTTGGGCATAATTCGGCGCGGTCAACATGCGACTAACTATTATGATACATTTTGCTTGGCGGATTTACCATCGGCAGGAGGCAGGTGGTTGGGGGCAGTGTGGTACATGCCTGCCGTGGCGCGGCACCACGGCAGGAGAAATTGCACCAGGGCACGAGGGGCCAAGGCGGCTGGGGGCCGGATTTGCGGTGTCTGCGAGCGATAATCGTCATTCCGCTGCTGACGGGCGTGCCGTCGGTTTTAATCCGCAACGTGGCTGCGCATCCGTTATTCAAGCGTGCTTTCCCATCTACATGGTCAAAAACGCTAGTTTTTGCCGACCAGCTCAATGCGGTAAGCAGCTTGAATGCCGCACAGATTCACTTTGCCGCTACTCACTTTGTCGGCACCCAGAAAATACTCGTTTCGCTGATTAGAAAACTGCGTGCCATCAACCCGGGATTTCTGGTGTTGCATTACCATCTGGCGGTTTGGCAGTCTGGCAAGCATGTTCCTTACATCATTGACGGCTTGCACTGGGGCAATGATTACAACTACGTCACCAAACATGAACGCTGGTTCCTGCACACTTCCTGGGCCAGCCGTGATAATCGAAAAGACCGCCTCAAGGCCTCTGATGGCAAATACCTTTTGAACATCACCAACCCCGCCTATTTTCGCTACCTGGTCCATTCACTGATCCGGCAGGCGCGGGCGGGACACGATGATGGCATCTTTCTGGACAGCTACAGCACGGATGCGGTCAGCTATTTCATGCACAACTATTCTCATTGGCGCTACCCCCGAATCGTGCAGGAGCACAAGCAACTCGGCGGGTTAACTTGGGTGCAGGCCTCGGACAATTTTATGCGCCGCCTGACGGCGCATCTCAATAAGGTTGGCATCTACTGCCTGCCCAATATGGGCGATCTTGTCACTGGATGGGATCACACGGATTATGCTCTTGCAAACGGGGGCATGCTGGAAGGTGCACCTGGTCAATGGTCAAAATATGGTCAGCGCCAATGGATAGCCTCTGCCAATAGGGCCCTTAAGTTGATCAATGCCAATAAGATCATCATTTTTGAAAGCTACCTTCAGCATGCTACCGATTACCGCCAGCGAATGTATTGGCTCGGTACATATCTGCTGCTTCGGGGACGCTACACGTATATTACCTATTTCAAACGGAATCCGTTTGAATATTTTCCCGAATTTGAAATCAACATCGGTGCCCCTCGGGAGACCGCAAAATCAATCAATGATCTGCGCCATGGCGAGTTGTTTGTTCGCGACTTCACCGCCGGGCAGGTGGTGGTTAATTCGGCAGATCGAGAATCTTATTTTTATTCCATTCCCCCTGGGAGTCGCATGGCACGGGTTCGCGGCGGAGGGGCCATCGGTCAATCGGGAAAGATCACGGGTCAACTGCGGCTGATACCGGTGAGCGGTCGCGTGCGGCTGCCCCCGCGAACTGCATTGATCCTCGTTGATCACCATTAACCGATTCTCTGGCCCGGCGATCTCGCATCCTGGCTGGTCAACGCGCCCGGCCGCCCCGCCGTTTGGCATATTCACGCGGCGGTTCTGGAAGCTGCATTTGTGGTATTTGTCGCAAAATGGAACCCTGATATGCGCAATTTGGGGTTGCCTCTGGCCACAAAAGATCGGATGATCGCGAAGCGTTAAGTCGGATTGCTGGTGTTACCACTTCCATGAGAGGATGGCATTGCGGAAAGACCCATTCGTTCAATCGTCCGCCAACACGCATACAGGTGGGGACATCGGCATGACAAACCGAAGAAAATTCATGCAGTACACTGTTGGGGCGATGGCGTTGACGGCCACCGGGTGTGACGCCGCTACTGCGCTCGCGGGCCGCCAATCGGATGGCAACCGGTCCATAGCCACCACGCCTGAAAGTCATGACTTATGCATTTTTCCGATTTGGGAGTCCGGGCTTGACACCAGTGGCACTGCCGATGCTGAAATTCGGCGGCAGGCGAGAAAACTCAAAAGGCAGATCGGCCCGGGTGACAAAAATAATAAAATCGGCTTTGCTTCCATTTATGCAGGCGGTAATCTGCCGCTGTTTGTGCTG
>JAKAYZ010000167.1 GCA_021816165.1 Planctomycetota bacterium
AAATACCGGCAACGACACGCGAGTCTGCCGGGCTTTGGGTTCCGTCAAAACACTGGTCATTTCCCCACCTTTGATTTTTTGGCGGAATGTTCAATAGCCGCCGCAATGATCTGAGAAATATGCCGCACTTTCATGGGTACGTTGTGCCGATGGCAGCCTCCGCTGATATTCATGGCGCAACCGCCATCGTTGACAATCATGGTGTCGGCCCCGGTGGCCGCCCCACACTGGACTTTGTCGCGCACCATGGCCCCGCTGATATCGGTGTATTTGATCGCGAATGTACCGCCGAAACCGCAGCACTGATCGGCCTTTTCCATTTCTGTAAAGCTGGCACCACCGAGTTGCTTGAGCAGGGCGATGGCCGGAGCACCAGAGGCACCGAGCGTGCGCAGATGGCAGGTATAGTGATAGGTGAACTTTTCATCCTCTGGGAGGGTGAGGCTGGAAAGATCGACCTTTAGTATTTTCGTGATAAATTCGACATATTCATAGCATCGCGCCGCCAGATCCACCGCGCGATCGTAACGTTGCGGGTCATCGTGAAAAAGCTCGGGGTAGTGGGCGCGGATCATGGCGCAGCAGGAACCGGACGGGGTAACGACGTAGTCGGCGTTCTGAAATACATCGAGCATGCGAATGGCCAAGGTGCGGGCATCGGCAGGAAAGCCATTATTAAATGCTGGCTGGCCGCAACAGGTTTGGGCGGTGGGAAAATCGACCTCGCAGCCAAAATGCTCCAGCGATTGCACCACCGCCATTCCCACATCCGGAGCGAAAAGGTCGGTCAAGCAGGCAACAAAAAGGCTTACACGCATGACGGGTAGCATATGCCGCAGCTTGGCGCAATGCAACAATTCTGCGGAAATTTTGCGCAATTTTCCAAAATGCGCATTACCTGTTGGCAGAACTTGTCGCCCAGGCAAGCGCCGCCACCAGTCGGGGCAGGTGACGCATGCATGTATGGGGCCAATCTCTGCCAAAACTACTAACTGGCCGACAGGTATTTGGTGCCCGGTTTGCGCCCAGATTATTCTGGTCGACAGTTGCGATGAAATTTGCATTTGTCCGGGCCCTGCTCGGTCGAGTGCGGCACAAGCATGATTATTGGCGTCTTCAAAACTGCCATGGGATTTTGCACCGGGTCATGTGCCTAAACTTTACTGGTACCATGGCAAAAAATGCGCCGGCCAGTTGGGGCGACGTCACCGGGTTTTGGCGAGTTGGCGCTTAAGGTTTTCAGACGGCTGGGCAGATATGATATTGGGCTTTAATGCTGCCGCTTCCGCCCCGCCGAGCGCAGTTCGGAGTGGCGGGGAGAATCGCGTAAAATCCTGATCATGGAAATTTCAGCCGGGCCATCGCAGAAAGACAAACAAATACCGCGTCACGGCATTCGCAGCACGGAAGGATTTCAGGTCCCGGTATGGAAACTTTTTTTTACGATTGCCAGCATTTTGGTTCTGGTGCAGATTTTTGAGTTGCCCAAGATTGCCGATTGGTCACTTTTTGCTTTTTTTGATCCCGGCACCGCCTTCAAGGGAGATGTGCTGATTTCGGCCGGACTGCGGCCGGGTATTGACTTCGGTTATACGCACGGGTTGGCAAGCCTGATATTCGCCCATTGGGGGTTGAAAATATTTGGTCGTACTCCGGCAGGTTTTATCCTTACCACCACATGCCTCGAGATTATGATGGCTGGTGCCATGACGGTCTTCATGCGGGCCATTGAGGCGAATCGAAAGGCCATTATCTGGCTCTTATGCGCTTTACCGATTGCAGTCATGCCGACCTACCTGACTTTAACTCATCCACTGGAGGCCACGCTGCTTTTATGGGCAATTGCCATGCAGGC
Source organism: Planctomycetota bacterium (assembly GCA_021816165.1). The sequence goes on from JAKAYZ010000167.1 coordinate 1,856, forward strand.
CAGCGGTAAGCGGCGTGTTTCGTTGCTGCTTTGCACCGTGTGCTTATTTGTCAAACCATCGATGGGTTATGTTTACGGTCTTGTGCTTTTAATTTTAATATTTTGGGATTACGTCCAGCAACGTGAGTCCATCGGCTATTTATGGAGGCAGATTTGGCCATCCATCGTTGGCGGACTTGTGCTGGCGGGCGGATGCATATGGCAGTTCGGCGTGCGGTCGCTAATGCTGACGATCGTGCCCATTACCGGTTTACGGACTTATACCGATACGCACTTTGGGTTTCTGTTTGGACGCGGACAGAAATTCTGGTCGCCGGAATATCACGATTTCATTTATTACTTTATTACGCCCGCTGGAATATGGCTGGCCATGCTGGTCATGATCCTGTGGCGATTGCCCCACCTGCTGGCAAGGTTCCGGTTTCAATTGCCCGGGGCGCGTATCGAAACCATCTCCTGTCTGGGTGTGATGCAATTGGCGTTTGTATTCGGTTTTTATGGATGGCGGCATTCATGGGAGTATTACAGTTACATGCCGGTGCTGTTCATGGCCGGTCTGCTAACCATGGATATCATATCGAAGCGATGGATAACGGCCTTGTGTGCATTTGCCGTCCTGGCGCAGGCTACCAATGCGGTTGTTGCCGCCACAGGCTGGTTCATTAAGGTACGTGATCGGGAGACGGGAGGGCTTTGGGCCTACCGCTGGCAGGCGCGGGAGTGGAAGCATGTGGTGCGTCTGACACATGACGAGCCAACATTGGTACTTTCGAACGGATTCCTGCCGTGGATGGCACCCGGCATGTATATGCCATCAAGTTGGTTTCCTGAGCCAGGCATTATCACGCGGCCGGAATTGCTGCGGGTAGCGAGCGCAACCGATCGGGCATTGTTTGTGGTCACATGGCGTGGGTACGGAGCCAAAGGATTGTGGCATCAGCCAATTTTCGCCAATTACAAACGGAAGTTTGTACCGCTGTGGCAAGGAAAGGAAATGTCGGTATGGGTGAGGCGTCAGGCGGTGCGCACACTGGGGGAAGATGGCTTGCGCCGGCCGATTCGGCGCGCACACCACCAAGCGAGAGGCCCAATGAGTACCAACCCGAGCACCAGCGGAGAAGCCCATAAGCCCGTTCCTGCCAGCGGGTTCCAAGAATAGACCAAACCGCGAAGGCCCACTACGCCGCCACCCACCGCGCCGACGCCATTGGTGACGATCAACAGCCGCGTGGCCGGGGCCAGCAGATGGGCGTAGGGCAGCAAGCCAACTTTAATTGATGATCGGGCGTGGGCATGGTGAATCAATTCGTGCTGCCAATAAAGGGTACCCTTTATCAGGTAGAGATGCGTGCGAAAGGCGGAGGTCTGCACGCTGATTTGCCAAGGTGCGACGACACTTACCAGCCACAGACCGGTCAAAAGCACCCAAAGGGATAAAACCGCTTTGGCCCACAGCGGGCTGCCCTTGCGGGCCCCTTCGCCTTGGGCAGTGCTATGCCCGGATTCCATTGGTTTATCTTCAGCCAATTTTTTCACCGCCTACTCCAGCCACGGGATTATAGTATCGATACGCGGTTCCTGCCCCGTAGGTTTGGTTGGTGGTGGGCCACGCCCTGGGCCACCGCATTGAACTTTCGTATAGCTGCATTCTATCGGCGGGCATGCTGTAACCATTCGTGCATTCGGCCAGCCGAGCAGCCGGGGCGGGTCAGCGAACCAGATGCGGGCCGGCCAGCCCGCTTAAAAAATAATCCATCAATTCGTGGCCGTGCTCCACATGCAGGTCGCTTTCGCGTGCGGCCTTCTCTGTATACGGACGGGGCAGAGCACCTTTACGCTGCGCCCCGGCCATGGCAAACGGCACCCGTGCATCGTGGTGCTTGCGGGTGATACATTCGGTGGCGTGATCGGGCATAACTAATATCCGCCAGCGTTCAAACGTGCGGAGTTTCTGTAATACCGGGCCGACGATATGCTTGTCGATGGCCTCAATGGCAGCGATTTTGGTGACATAATCAGACTGGTGGCTCGCCTCGTCCGGTGCCTCGATGTGGGTGCAGACAATGTCAAATTCATCCAGTGCCTGAACGGTGTAGCGTCCCTGCGCTGCATAATCATTATCGTGGTAGCTGGTCATACCCGGAACGTCAACATTGCGCCACCCGAGCAGGTTGGCAATGCCGCGCAGCAGGTCTACCGATGTCAGCATCGCCCCGTAAATACCGAAGCGCTGTTCAAAACTTGGCAGCGATGCGGCCTTTCCCTGCCCCCAAAGCCAGATATCGGTGGCCGGCTTTTCGCCGAATTGAGTGCGCACCGAATTGACGTCGTGCGTTTGCAAAACGTGCCTGGCTTCCGTCATCAGGTCCAGCAGAATACGGCTCTCGGGGCCGCGAGGCAGGTATGGTGCGACCGGCTGATCGGGGATGTCGTGCGGAGGAGTGGTTTTAATGCGGCCAAAATCCGTGCCGCCGATGGTCATCAAATTGCGGTAACTGACTCCCGGATGGAGTTTAATGTCTGCAAAGCGATCGGTGTTTAAAACCCGTGATTCCAGAGCGGCAATCAGTTCTCTGGCCTCGGCATCTTTGAGATGCCCGGCGGAATGATCAACCATTTTGCCATCGACGACGGTGACAAAATTGCAGCGAAACACCCATTGATCCGGATTCAATTTAAGCCCCATGGCGGCGGCTTCAAGCGGTGCCCGACCGGGATGATATTTAGCCGGGTCATACCCCAGCAGAGACAGAGTACAGACATCACTGCCCGGCAGAAATTTTTCGGGAGTTGTGCGAACGGTGCCTATGCGACCGGTGAGTGCCACCTCATCCATAAATGGTTTGCTGGCCACCTCCAGCGGTGTTTTATCGCCCAATTCTTCGATGGGGGAATCTGCCGCCCCATCGGGAATGACAATGACAAATTTCGGTTTGGGTGGGTTTTTATTCATAATCATCCAATATGCGAAGATGTGCCGGTGCCCCGCTGACACATGACAATTGACTCAATTCCGCCAAGGCTTTACCGATACTACCATCCAAGGCCTCATGGGTAGTGATGACCAGCGGCACATAAGCACCAACCTTGGATTCATGCTGCGTCATCGCTGAAATACTGATCTGGTGGCGGCCCAATACGCCGGTAATCTCGTGGATGGTGCCGGGCTTATCCAACGCCGCGATACGCAGATAATGCCGCGTATTGACCTCTGTCGGAGAAATAACATTCATCGGTCGACGATTATTCAGCAGCGGATGACTGGCGAACAAGGGTGCGGTCGACCCCATGGCGGCCTCCAGGATATCAGCGAGCACCGCACTGGCAGTCGGCATGGCACCAGCACCGCGACCGAAATAAACTGTCCGACCGGCGACGCTGCCGTCTACGCTGACGGCATTGTACGAGCCATTTACACCAGCAAGTGGATGGGCTACTGATACCAGCGCCGGGTGAACACGCAGTGATACGCCCGCATCCTGCCGCTGGGCGATGGCTAATAATTTGCACACATAGCCGAGTTCTTTGGCGTAGGACAGGTCAACATCCTGAAGATTCGCTATGCCTTGAATATCAATATCAGCCGGACGAATATCCGCCCCGAAGGCGAGAGACGCCAGCACCGCAAGTTTGTGGCCGCTATCCAGACCGGATACATCCATATGGGGATCTGCCTCGGCAAAACCCGCCTGCTGCGCTTCGGCCAGTGCGGTGGCGTAGGGTTTATTGTTCTGCGTCATCTGCGAAAGGATGTAGTTGCATGTGCCATTCAGGATGCCGACAACTGCGTTAATTTCATTCGCCAGCAGGCCACGGGTCAATGCAAGCACAATCGGTATGGCCCCCCCGCATGACGCCTCAAAGCAGACACATGATCGGGCATCGGCAGCGGCAGAGAAAATTTCGCCCCCCCGATGAGCCAGCAGATATTTATTCGCCGTAACCACGCGCTTACCGTTTTTCAGGGATCGCAGTATCCATTCACCGGCTGGTTCAAGACCGCCGACCAACTCTGCAACGACCTGCACATCACGATTGTCAATGATGTCTTCCGGACGGGTGGTGATAAGCGATGCGGGGATCGACCGCGGTTTGGTCATATCGCGAACCAATACTTTTTTTAGTTCCAGACGGATGCCCGAGCGTTTTTCCAGGTGATCAGCCTGCCGCAATAAAACATCAGCAACGCCGCCGCCAACGGTTCCGCATCCTAAAAGCCCGACACCAATTTTTATGTGCTGCATATCGGCCCATTACGTTTAATCAGCGGTATAAGGGGCCTACGATAGCCACGGCCTGAACCGCCGACGCCCTCATTCGCACGGTA
>JAKAYZ010000168.1 GCA_021816165.1 Planctomycetota bacterium
TCTTCCGCATCCAAAAACGTGAAAGAGTGGGTAGCCCGTCCGTTTTTATCCGGTGCGGCATGCCGCATCCGGCACGCCCTTCCATTCACGCAGAGAATAATCTCCGCACATTGCTCCACTTGTTCCTGCAGTTCTGATTTAGGATACCACCACTGATTATCCTTTGCACGTTCAAAAGGCATTGTCATCTCCATTTCTGTAAAACAAAAATAAACCATTTTCCAGTGCGTCTGCATACCCGCAACCATTCGCTGGACGGTCCGGGCCGCTGTAGTGCTAGGAGCCTGTCCGAGTAATCGCAATCCCGGCCATTACTCGGACAGGCTCCTAGGCGTAAAAACACAGCACAACCCTCGGACGGGATCCTACGGATTGGAAGTTGAATGGCGGACTGGCTTGAGAATTTCGGGCATGCATGCCTCTACGACCTTCTCGGAGTTGCAAAAGACGCTACAGCGGATCAAATCAAATCCGCCTACCGAAGGCTCGCCATAAAATTTCATCCCTATACAAACTGTGACCACGAACGAGCCGTTGAAAAATTCAACGCCGTCAGCGTAGCCTACAATATCCCGGGTGGAGCGTCACGCACCCCGTGCAGGGCCTGCCAATTGTTTTGGCGGGGTGAGCGTTTCCATCGTCGCAACTCGCGTTTTGATAGCGCCAACGCCACCTGACGCAATCCGAGTTGGCCCGACGCCAGATTTATTGGCAGACCCCCCCGTGCACTTGGCCGGCGAGCCGGTTGACCGTACCGGCCATTTGGTTATGATAAACATTTAGATTAGCAAATTCAGTGGGCGACTGCAAACGCCACGGGTGCAGCGCTACGGCCTTGGAGGAAATTCGACATGGCTGCGGAAATATTGCAAGAAATTGAGTCTGAAATCAGCTCAATAACCGCGATGTGGGGCCACCTTGGCCGTGACGGCCTGCCGTCACCGGTACCTCCAACCAAAGGGCGGCTCGTTAACATGATGTTCCTCACCAGCACCATAGTTGCTGGCGAGGGGGCGTTGGTAATATTGTTTCGTGTGCCGCTCCATGGCGTGATATGGCCCGTGCCGCTACCCTCATCGCCATTGGCGGTATTGGCGGCGTGCGCCGTCTGGTTTTTCACGTTTACTCCGTTGATCTGGTACGGATTGACAGGCAAAGCGGGGCGGGACGAGTGGGAAGCCGCCTTGGGCGGAATGTTGCTCCTCCCCTGCCTTGCCGCAAGCATGTTGTTGGCATCCCAACAGACCAACCGCACTCTCCCGTGGCTAGTTTTCATTGGTATCTGCATCACCCTGTTGCCTGCTGACATGCGAGGGCCCGCAGTCGCCAGAAAATGGCTGCGCGAAAAAGTCGGGGCGCTCGCCGTTGCTTTGGCGACGGGGTTGATAATTTTCACCCAAGGCTCGCCGAACGTCGCCGCCCCCGCCTCGCCTCCGCAAGCAGGCATGGTGGCCGCCGGAGCGGCCGACCGCCGAACAATCGCGCGAAGTACCACCACGCCCAGCCAGCCCATGGGAAATAAACAGCGTTTGCCGCAATCCACCCCGGCGGCAAAAACACCGGTCTACGTAATCGTGACGTTTCGCTCCTACCACCGAGCCATACATGCCGATCTTTCGGAGCTTTACGCGCGCCGCAGCAAGAGCGGCTACCACCTCTACCGCCTGGAAACCGGCGTCCCGCGCCCAGGCGGCGCAATGCGCCCGGTAACTGCGGCCCTGATTGTGAAACTCCATCGCCAATTCGCTTCTGCCGTGTACCCGGCGTCGCCACGCCAGATTCGCGTCGAATCAGCAAAGGCCGCCCGCAACATAAATTTTTTCGCATCTGACGGTAGCCCGCTGATCTGGTGGGCCCGTTCGAAATCCGGCCAGTACCTGTTATTTGACGGGCCGGGCCTGGACCCACACAATGGTGCGCGTCTGCGTCCCGCGGGCCGCGGGAGCGTTGCAAAAATATTAAGGCAACTCACCGAGGAGACGGTGTACCCGGCCAAGTGAACGGGCGTTGAGGGGACGCCCGCCGGGGGCAGCCCCCAAAATATATTTCCCTTTTTTTTTATAAGGAGTCGACTATGGCCAGGGCAACAAGGAAAACACCGGGGTGTGTTCTGTTCCTCCTAGATTGTTCCTCATCTATGTATGGCGAGAAATCCGAGAATCTCGCGAAATGCGTCAACGAAACAATTCAGGAATTTATCAGTGTGTGCACCAATGGAGCGGAAACCCTGGATAGATTCCATATCGGTGCTATCCGTTACGGTAACGAGACCGGGAATGCGATCGAGATAGATAACCCCAGTGACTTTCTCCAGCCAGTAAGCGCGCTTGAGCAGATGCTCCTCCCTGAGGATCCTTCCGAGATCCGTCAGTGGGTGAAAGCTCGAGCCGGCGGGGGCACCCCAATGAAGGAAGCGTTTGAAATTGCGTACGGGATTTTAGAGAAATGGACCGGGGAACACCCCGATTCCCCGCGACCAACCGTCATTAACGTGACCGACGGGCAGGCCAACGACCTAGTCGGAACGCAAGCCGAAGCCGAAAAACTCCGAAGCATGAAAACCGCCGACGGTGAGGTATTTGTATTCAACATCCACATTTCCGAAAACAAAAGCACTTCGGTGGTGTTGCCGACGGAGGCCGCGATGCAGAAAATGGACCTGGGGCGGGAAAGCGAGTTTGCAAATGGGCTCTTCAAGATGTCCAGCGAGTTAACGAATGAAATGGTCACCCTGGCGGAAACCGTTTTTCCGGGCAAAGACCAACCCAAGCCAGGGGCCAAGGGCTTCGCTTTTAACGCCCAACTCACGTGGCTGCCCAAGCTTTTCCAGATCGGAACCATGGCGGGATGACGAAAGGTCCATAGCGGCCCAAGGGGGCGGCAGGATTGCCTTGCCCAAATGCCGGTTCTGCGTGGTCCCGGCCGCATTTGGCTAAAATCAAGTATTCGGAGCATCCCGCAATGCTGGCTATTACATCTCTCCAAGTTCCTAAGGATAACTCCGCGAATCTTCCCGATGGGGGTGCCAGCAACCATTGCGAGGACGCCTGCAGCCCGCCACCGGACCGGCCAATAAGGTACACCGAACTTCCAGCCGATGGTATCAGGCTGGCCGTCTCGGATGGCGTCAGCAACACGTCTTTCTCGGGGATATGGGCTGCCCTGCTTGTGCGTGCCTACGTCACCGGCGGCATTGAGGAACAGCTTTCCACCTACCGGCTGGAATGGTGGGACCGTGTCACCACGGGGTGGCCCAACCTTGCCGGCACGCCCCTCAAGAAAGCGCGGACGGGGGCCGCGGCAACCATGCTCGGCCTATCCCTGACCCCAACCGTCGGCGAGAGCTTGGCCGCTTGGCGGGCTGACGCGTGCGGGGACTCGTGCCTGGTGTTAGTCCGCAAGGGACAGGCGATCCTGAAATTTCCCTTGGAACAAGCTAGCCAATTCAATCGAATGCCTCCCTCCATCAGAACCGGCGAATTTAAGAAAGACGCCGCCAATCCGGCCACCGAAAACGAACCCGCGCCGCTCGTCGGGTGCACCACTGGTTCAGTTGAGCCGGGTGACATTTTTCTGCTAATGACCGACGCGCTGGCAAAATGGTTCTACACAGAACAAGAGGAAGGGGGCCAGCCGTGGGCTGAACTCGGCGCGCTAACCGGGCCGGGCGAGTTCGAGCAGTGGGCCACAGAGAATCGCACTGCTGGGAAAATCGAAAACGACGACGTAACCCTCGTTCTGGCAGAATTTGTAAAGGAGGCACCGCATGAGCGCGTCTTATGAATCATTGCACAAGCTGCTGGTGCTGGTTGGGAATGCAGAGAAAAGGAAGATGGCCTTCCAAGACCCGGAAATAGTTAAGGCGACACCCGTGATGCGCAATACGATCGAACCGCTGAAGTGGTCCGGGGCGAACGCAGCGGTGTTCAAATTTAAAGGGGAGCAAAGGACGTTTGCCCTCCGCTGCTTCACAAACGCCGTCGACGACAACTGTGAAAAACATTACCAAGAACTGAATAATTTTCTAAAAGGGCGCGGCAAGAGCGTTAAGGATTACTTTGTAGATGTCGCCTACGTGAAGGACGGAAGGCGGCCTGCCGACGATGGAGACAATTGGCTTCCCATTATCAAAATGGCCTGGGTCGATGGCCAAACGCTCTCGGGCTACGTTGGCGAACTAATCGAGAATAAAGACCAAGTGAACCTCAAAGACCTCGGGGACAAGTGGTACAGCTTGGCGGCGGGCCTGCGAAGCGCTGGGGTCGCGCATGGCGACCTCCAATCGGAAAATATTATGGTACAAGAAAAGGCCCTCGTGCTGGTGGATTACGACGGCGTTTGGCTACCGGAAATCAAGCATAGCTTCCCCAGGGAAATCGGCCACCCAAATTTCAACCATCCCAAACGGACAACGGGCCTATACGGAATGGACTTGGATAATTTTGCAGCCTACGTCATCTACCTGGCGCTGCGCGTAATCGCCATGCATCCGACCATCGCAGATAACTTCGTGGATAAGGAAAAGTTGCTGTTCACAAAGCAGGACTTTGAAAAGCTGGAAGTAGCCGATCGCGTCAACGGTCAGGAAGCACCGGAAATAGTGAAAACCATCCTGAAGATGGATCCGAAGTGGGAACCCGCAGTCCGCAAGCTACGGGAAATCCTGAAGGAGAAGCCAGAAAAATGCCCCTCGCTTGACCAAGCCGTGAAAGGGATCCCGTTTTTAGACCGGGACAACCTGGACGGGGCAGGGCCGCGTCCGGCCCAAGTGGTTGCCCGGCCCACCACGCCGGTCCAACTTGGAGCCACCAAGCCCCCGGTAACGGACTGTGCAGAAGTCAATCAGCGCCCACCGGTGCCGGGAACTTACCAAGGGGACGCCGCCGGGTCCGGCGGTGCCACAACTCAGGCAGAGGGGCCGGGCGCGTCCAGCGGTCCCGTAAATCAAGGGGGTCAAAATACCAGCACCCAATCAACGGCTAAAAAGAACACTCCGGCAACGCTCGGATGCTTGTTCGCCTTCCTGTGCCCGTTCACAGGGGGGATACCCGCAATACCGGGCCTCGTATGCAGCATCATCGGGTTAAACCGCGCGCCGCCCGGGCGGAAAATGGCCCTTGTCGGGATTGCCGTTACCGTGGCCTGGACAATCCTGTTCCTCGCAGGGGTCGTCATATTTATCATCGATGCGCACTCCGGAAAAATGCGGTAGGCCGGCGGCCCGGTTGCGATGCTGCACGATTTGGCATTTTTTATAAAAAGACGGAACAACATTTATGCCCAATCAACCCAACAGCCTGCTGGTTCTCGCCCAGTCCTCCTTTCAAGGTGGAAACTATGCCAAAGCACTCGGCTTTTGTGAATCTCTCCTGGCGCAATCACCGAACGAACTTTTGGCCTGGATTCTCAAGGGACGCTGTGAACTGCGACTGCCGGCCGGCGCATCCGAGGCTTGGTGCCAAAGTCGGGCATCCCTGCTTCAAGCGGCTTTGCTTTCGCGCACGGATAGTGAAAAAATGCAAGTGGTTGCGGCTTGGATGACATGCTTCAATGAATTAAATGCCACTTTAAAAAACCACGCCGCCGAATCACTCTCTAACGCCAATAGCGACGCGACGACATCCAATCTCGCTCTCGCCGCCGCTGCCGCTTCCGGCCTCGTGTCTTTACGATCCAAAAGCTCAGTCGGAAAAGTCACCGGGGCCGCCGGACTTGTCGGAGCCGCTGCCGCGGCAACCCATTACTCCAATCAGGCCAAGCTTGCCCGACTCGGTGCTGTGGTTGCCCACTTCACACGCTGCGAAATCTGTGCCGACGCACTGGAATTTCTGGAATCCATGCGCCCACTTTTAGCCGCCAATTTTTCCTCAACCGCCGCTGCGGTGCTAAACACCCTGCCCCAAGCCCTCCATGACATGGCCATCGCACAACGTCGCCTCGCGGATCGGGAACACCTTAAATCCGTTAATGTTTCCAATTTTGCCTGCATCGGTGCGCGGTATGCTCCCGGTGCCACGCAGTTGGCCGTTGAACAATGGATTAAACTTTTCGCTCATGAACAACTTGAAGATCAAGCCTTAGCTCTGATCGTCAACTTTTCTATCGCCATGGGCCTGCCTGGCAATTTGCGCACGCTGCAAGCCGAGGTGGCCCGGAA
>JAKAYZ010000169.1 GCA_021816165.1 Planctomycetota bacterium
ACGGCCACAGCACTAGGGTTACATACATGGTTATCAGGGGTTTTTTTAGATACTGGAGTTGCTAGTCTTCTTCATATTAATGATGAAGCTGAGCAACCTTTATTTTTTGTTGGAGCCGGTATTGGAGATAATTCACCACTTGATCCGGTAGCAAAAAAAATAGGAAAAAAAGAAAACCATGGCCACGTACAATACCACATACAGGTAGGCACCCGGCTCCAGCGACGAAGAAATGGTGGCAAACACTCCGCTGTTGCCAAAATGCGGCGCGATCCAGCCGAGAATAATGGTCGGAAACAACATCAGCGAGCTGGCGAATATAATGGGCATCACGCCGCCGTGGTTCACCCGCAGGGGCAGATACTGGCTTTGGCCGCCGTAAACCCGGCGCCCCCGGATATGCTTGGCCTGCTGAATGTTAATCCGCCGCTGCGAAAGTTCCAGCAAAATGGCACCGGCGGTAACACCCAAAAACGCGGCAATCAGAAACAGCATGGTTCCGATACCGTAACTTTGGCCCGACCCTGTGGAAACCTTGAGGCTGGCATGGCGGTAAACCGTGCTGATGGCCGATGGCATACGCGAAACAATACCGGCCATGATGATCAGCGACACGCCGTTACCGATGCCGAATTCGTCAATCTGTTCGCCCAGCCACATCAAAAACACACTGCCGGCGGTCATGGCGGAAAGCCCCATCGCCCAGAACAAAAACCGGTGGTTGTAATAAGTATTGGCGTACAGGAACCCGTGCGGGTATTGCGTGGTCGCACCCGTGAGGTATTTAAGCCAGACCACGGATTGAATCACGCATAAAACGACCGTGGCATAGCGCGTCCATTCATTGATTTTGCGCATGCCCGGCTCGCCTTCTTTTTGCAGCTTTTCCAGCGACGGAATCACCGTTCCCAAAAGCTGAAAAATAATCGAGGCACTGATGTAAGGCATAATGCCCAGGCCGAAGATGGTGCTGTAGCCTAAGTTCCCACCCGAAAACAGGGTCAGGTAGTTGCTGATCTGACCCAGCGGCGAAGAACTGGAACTGGTAACGGCGCTGTGCAGCAAACCAGTATCCACGCCCGGCAGCGGCACGTAAAAGCCGATACGGTAAATACACAACATACCGATGGTAAAGGCCAGCTTTTTACGTAATTCGGAAACCTGGAAAATATTTAACAGCGTTTTGAACAACGCAACCTCACCTATTTCTTGGCCGGCTTCTTGAGATTCTTGGCCATTGTCCGAAACCGACCGTTTTTGGGATTAACCTTGTCTTTGTTGCGATCCAGTTCCAGCAGCTGCATCGTGCCGCCCGCCGCAGTGATTTTCTCGCCCGCCTGCTTGCTGAACTTGGCCGCCACCACGGTAAGCTTGCGCGTCAAGGCGCCGTCACCCAACACCTTCACCGGATAGCGTTCATCGCGAATCAGCTTATGGGTGATCAGTGAAGCCGCATCGACCGTCTGGCCATCCTGATAAAAGCGGTCCAGATCACCGACATTGACCAGGCTGAAACGCTGCGCAAAATAATTGTTGTTGAAACCGCGCTTGGGCAGCCGCCGAAACAGCGGCATGTTGCCGCCCTCGCTGCCGAAAGCCGGCCCGCCGCCGGCGCGGGAATAGCCGCCCTTGGTACCGCGGCCACTGGTTTTGCCGCGGCCGCTGCTTTCGCCCCGACCCACGCGCATCCGCCGTTTGTGCGCTCCAACAATCGCGGTAATTTCATGAATCATCATGGTAGGTTTCTCCGGTAAAAAGGCCCTTGGGCTTATTCGGCCTGGCCCGCAGTCACGCCTCGCCCCTGCTCAATTTGTTCGCGCGTTCGCAGCGAAACCAAAGCAGAAAGCGTGGCCTTGCACAGATTTTTCTTGTTGGTCGACCCGTAGGCCTTGGTCAGCACGTCTTTGATACCCACCAGTTCCAGCAGTGGCCGCACAAACCGACCCGCCTTCACCCCGGTACCCGGTCTGGCCGGAACCAGCTTAATGCGGCTGGCTCCATAACGTCCCAATACTTCGTGCGGAATGGTGCCGCCGGATAGCGAAATCCGCAACATCTTCTTGCGGGCATCTTTAGTGGCTTTTTCCACCGCCGCCGGTACTTCCTTGGCCTTGCCGTAGCCGAGTCCGAGGTTACCGGCACGGTCCCCGGAGGCCACCAGCGCTTCAAAGGAAAAATTCTTTCCCCCTTTCACCACTTTGGCACTCCGAAACACGCCCACGGTGCTCGATTCCATTCCGCGATCTTCTTCAAATTGTCGTTCAGCCATGGCTTTTTCCGCTCTTTAAATAATCCAAACTCTTATGTTACTTCTCTTGGCAACAGCCCGCAGGCACGGTTAAAACTTCAGGCCGCCTTCACGCGCCGCATCGGCCAACGCCTTCACGCGACCATGATACCGATAGCCCTGGCGATCAAACGCCACCTCGGTAATCGCCTTTTGCTGCGCTTTCTCGGCAATTAATTTGCCCACCGCCGCAGCCGCTTTTACGCCGCCGCCATGTTTAAAGCCGCTGCGCAGGGCTTTATCCCGGCTGCCCGCGGCCACCAACGTGCGGCCCAGGGTGTCGTCAATGATCTGCACATAAATGTTTTTCCCGCTGCGGAACACCGACAATCGCGGACGCGCCGTGCTGCCGCGCACCACCGCTCGCACGCGCGCCTTGCGTTTCACCAGCCGTCGCGTCTTTAACTTTTGTACGTTACTCATGGAACAATCCTGAATTAAACATCTTCATCCAAGCACCAGCCGCCCCGGCCACCACCGGCGTATCATCCGCCGGCCACCGCACGGTTACTTGGCACCAGCACCGGCAAACTGTTTGCCCGCCTTACGCTTAATCACCTCGCCGACATAGCGGATGCCTTTGCCCTTGTACGGCTCGGGCTTGCGGGTCCGACGGATTTCCGCAGCAAAATGCCCGACCATCTGTTTGTCCGCGCCGCTGAGGCTCAACCGCGTGCCCTGCCCCTCAATTTTCACCGCCACGCCTTCCGGCACCGGCAGCTTCAACTGGTTGGCCAAACCGACTGATAACACCACGGTTTTACCCGCTAATTCCGCCTTGTAACCAACGCCTTCAATTTCCAGTCCCACCGAGTAACCGTCCGTGACACCCTTGATCATGTTAAAGATCAACGCCCGCGTAAGACCATGCACGCTGCGACTGATTTTTTCATCATTCACGCGCTCCACCAGCACGCTGCCGCCCTGACCCTCCACCGTATAGTTGACCTTTACGTTGGGGTGATGCTCCAGCGACAGCTTGCCCTTGGGGCCTTCCACCTGAACGCGCCGCCCCTGGATGGCCACCTTCACGTTGGCCGGCACGGCAACCGGTTTTTTCCCAATTCGGCTCATGATAACCTCAATTCCTGTTTTGGCCGGGCCATTCGCCCGCACCAGTACGGCAACAATAACTTCTTGCCGCCGATTTCTTACCCCAATCCACCTGCACCCGCGTTTCAACGCCCGGTCTTCCCGGACTCTTCGGGTCAGCTCACCGTGGCCAGCAGCTCCCCACCAATATTCTGCTCCCGGGCCTGCCGATCACTCAACACCCCACGGCTGGTCGACAGCACCGAAATACCCATGCCATTAATGACCCGCGGAAACTCACCCACACCCCGATACACCCGGCATCCCGGCTTGCTGATCCGGCTGATTTCCCGAATGATGGCCTCGCCGCCCGGGCTGTACCGAATCGTCAGACGAATCAGCCCCTGGTGCGTACCATCTTCAAGAATGGAAAAATCGTGTATGTAACCTTCTTCCTTGAGTACGCGGGCGATGCCTTCGCATATCCGCGAATTTTTTACATCCACGGTCTTATGCTTGGCTGCGGAAGCGTTCCGCAATCGGGTCAGCATATCGGCAATTGTGTCGCTCATGAGTTCCTCTTTAGCAGTATCCTGTCGCTGGGCCTGAGGCCCGGCATTCTTTTACCAGGAGGCCTTCCGTAAACCTGGAATCTTACCTTCCGCCGCCAGTTGACGCAGCATAATCCGCGAAATCTTAAACTTGCGGTAATACCCGCGCCGACGCCCGGTCAGTTCACAGCGGCGCGACGTGCGGGTGGCACTGGAATCACGCGGCAATTTCGCCAAAGCCACGTAATTGCGTTCCTTTTTCAGCGTCCGGCGCTGCTCGGCATATTTGGCCACCAGCTCCAGACGGTTCTTGTAACGATTTTTCCATGCGGTTGTTGCCATTGTGTTTAATCCATCCTGATCATAAATTATCTTTCATCATGAGCGCCCATCAACCAGCCTTGCGGGCCGATGACGGTTCATCCCGGCGAAACGGCATTCCCATCTGGGTCAGCAGCGCCCGGCCAAATTCATCATTTCCGGCTGTGGTCACAATGGTAATGCCCATACCCTGGTGGTAATTGGTAACATCACCATGCACTTCCGGAAACACTGTTTGTTCCGTCAGCCCCAGGTTGTAATTGCCGCGACCATCAAAGGCCTTGGGCGAAAGGCCGCGGAAATCCTTCACCCGGGGAATAGCCAGGGTGATCAACCGATCCAGAAATTCCCACATCCGCGCCCCACGAAGCGTCACTTTGGCCCCGATCTCCATCCCTTCCCGCAGTTTGAAGTTCGATACGCTTTTGCGGGCCTGGCACACCACGGCCTTCTGCCCGGTGATCGCGGTTAATTCCTTCACCGCCGCTTCCAATCGGGGCTTTTCGGTAATGGCTTTGCCCAAGCCCATGCTGACCACCACCTTGGTAACCCGCGGTGCGGCCAGACGATTTTTTATTTTCAGCTCGGTCATCAGGTTCGGCAGTATTTCGTCCTGATAACGCCGATAAAGCCGCGGAACATACTCTTCCGGAAAAGGCTGCGCCGGGGCTTTGTCGTCAGCCGCTTCCTTGCTGCCGCCGCGGCCCTCACCCGATCCGGATTTTTGGGACTTGGCGGCCGCAGCATGCTCGGCCTGCTTGGCGATCTTGGCCGCCTTTTGGGCTTCGATTTCCTCCGGCGTTCGGACCGCCTTGGCTTTCTTTTCTTTTTCCTCTTTGGCCATGTTTATTTCACCTTTTCAGCGCCGCAACACACCTGCACCGGCAATTGCGACGGGGACCTTTACTGCTTATTTCCAGCACCAGCACGCGACACCACACCCAAATCCGTGTTGCTTTTCACGGCCACGCGGCGCTTGACACCATTTTCCAGAGTAAACTTCACCCGGGTGCCCTTGCCGGTGCTCGGATCCACCGGTTGAACCTTGCTGATGTGCATGGATGCCGGCTTTTGAATACGCCCACCCTTGCGGTTTTTCTCGGTGGGCCGAATATGCTTCCATACCATATTCATCCCTTCCACGATCACACGCTGGGCTTCCGGAAGCACCTCCAGCACCTTACCGGTTTTTCCGCGGGAATTGCCCGAACGGATGTACACCAGATCACCTTTTTTGATTCGCGCTGCCATGTTAAAACCTCATTTTCCCCGCCATCGGCGGGGCCTTTATACTCAAACCACTTCGCTGGCCAGAGACACTATTTTCATAAAATTCTTATCGCGAAGCTCCCGGGCCACCGCGCCAAAAATACGCGTGCCACGCGGATTAGAATCGTTATCCACCAGCACCGCGGCATTGCGGTCAAAGCGGACATAACTCCCATCCGACCGGCGGATCGGCTGGCTGGTCCGCACGATAACCGCCTTGGCCACCTCCCCCTGCTTCACATCGCCATTGGGCATCGCCTTCTTCACCGCCACCACAATCAAATCCCCCACATTGGCGGTGCGCCGCGTAAACTTGCCCCGCGCCGTCGATCCACCCAATACCTTAATGCACATCACCTGACGGGCACCAGTGTTGTCGGCCACATCCAGTCTGGTTTGTTGTTGTATCATCTTCGCACCCGAAGCCTTCTAAAATCCTGCGTTACCCACCGGCCTTATCGCATGACGCCGGTCCTTTGCCTGATGGCCACTCATCACTGGCTTTGTTCCGCACCAGCGGCCGGCGTCTCTGTCGGCGCCGCCTTTTTCCGCTCAAAGAGCTGCGACGCCTCACCCTGAATGGCCGACAGATCCAGCTGCGGCCCCCGGCTGACGATCCGCACCAGCCGATACGATTTCATTTTGCTGATCGGCCGGCACTGCATGACTTCCACATGATCGCCAAGGTGG
>JAKAYZ010000170.1 GCA_021816165.1 Planctomycetota bacterium
GTCCGCCAGGCATTGCTGCGCGTAGCCCACGGCCTGCGGGCAGGCCATGCCGAATACCGAGGCGCCTTCCATCAGGCTGCCGAAGCTGGGATCGCCATAGGCGATGATGGATGGATAAAGATCGTGCCGCCAGCCGATGACTTCTTCCAGTTTCATGCAGCGAAAGCCGTCGCGATCGCGCGAGGGGTAGCGGAACGGGCAGCGCGCCAAATAAATTTTTTCATATTGAGCTTTGATGGCGGCGCTGTTGCTGGCCCGCCACATTCGGTACGGCCAGTCCTGAATTTCCCCGTAGGTTGCCACGTAACCAAGTTCCCGCGTAAGCCCGGCCCGGGTTACGACATAATAATGATCGCCGACCGGCCGCTGCCAGCCGTGGGCGGTTTTACTTCCCAGGTAGGGGGCCAGACCGACGGCAATTTTCAGGAAATGCAGGGCTTTTTGTTCCGGCCAGGCCAACCGGGGATCAATTAATTCCAGGGCCTTGTTGCAGACATATAAATTGTATTCCACGATCATGCATTGATTGGAATACAGCCGCTGGTGATATTCCAGGTAATCCCGTCCGGCCCGGATTGCGCCTGCCCATAATCGGCGGCGCGTTTCGCGCCGGCCATGGACGCGCACCGTTTGATTCAGGAACGGACGAAACGCCCGCACATCGCGGCGCACGGCGTCCGCCGCCGGACCAAAGGTGGACCAGCCCGCGTTGGTGAAGGCCTGCCAGCGGCGGCCATGACCGGCGGCATCGGCCGCGGCCAAGGCATGAAGGTCAATATCCTTGATCAAGCGTTGAATGACGGCGGGCTTATGCCAGGCGATGCTCCACGGGGTATTGTACGCCTTGGCCAGCGCATCAAGATGATTCATTCCATCCGGCAGGCGATGATTCCGCAGGATACCCGCCAGGTAGCGATTCACCGCCTGCTTGAGCCTTGTAAGCGCCGCCGGCCCGGGTGTTTTTCGCACCGGGGCGGGCGGCAGCGGTTTGGCTTGCGGATCATCCGCGGGCGGCGTGAAAAAGCCATGGATGCCCACAAACAGCCGGTACATGGCCAGGCTGGGTTGAGTCATCGCGTATTGGTACTGTTTCCAGTAACCGCCATAGGGCCATTCACGCCCGATCGCCTGGATTTTCAAATTGACCGTGGTCTGATCATGGGTCATGCGCAGGGGCAGAGGTGTGGTGACATAATAAAACCGACCGGGAAAAGGCGGGGCGGGCGGGGCGTTTTCCGCACCGTTGAGGGTGTTGTAATCTCCCTGAACCTGGTAGCCGACCTGTTTGCCGTTGCAGGATAAAATAAGGCGGCCGCGCTGCGTGCCGTAATCCGACCCCCAGAACTGGCAGGTAATGTAATTCCGGTGATGCGGATTGACATGCATGACCAGCGTGAGATAGCCGCCATTGTCCCGCGGGGGAGCAAGCGGGTTGAGGCGCAGTGCGGATTGATGCAGTGCGCCGGTGATAAACCGCCCGCCATGAACCCGGAGGTGATGGCCGCGGTCGGAAAGGGCGTTTCCGAAAACAACCTGGTCCGCGATGGCGGCGGAATGCGCGGATGCCGCGGCGGAAAGTAGCGCCGATATCGCGGCCGCCGCGATGAAGATAAAACGTACCGGACGGGTAAACTGAATCATGATGATCCGCCTGAAAAGTGGGAAAAAACAACATCCACAAATAAAAACGTATGTGTATAACACAATGCGTATGGTTTGTAACAGGACGGCAAAATTGCGGACCTGCCCCGGAAGGTCACGGCGTGCTACGGCCGCGGGTGGAGCACGGCGGCAATGCCGGTGTGCAGGTTGAGCGTCCAGGGGGCGGGACGGGGAAGCGTCATGCGGCCGTGGCTGATGTGCAGCGGCATCCAGATATAGCGGGAATCCCAAAGGCGCGGCGGCGTCCAGCGGTCACCCATGTAGATCACGGTTGAGCCGCGGGCGCCGCTGTACTTGAACAGGTCCCCGGACTGGGAATTGTACGTGTTGGTGCGCCGGGGGGCGATGTTGCGGAAGCGTGACCAGGGGCCGGCAAGCGCGCGGGCGGTAGCATAAACATCCGGGTTGGTCCGCCAGCCGGTTAAATGCGAGCCGACGACGTAATACAGTCCGCCGATATGCACCAGGCCCAGCCCTTCCAAATGTTGGCGGATGGTGCAGATATTCTTTTTTACGGTCAGGTAATTGCGGGAAAGCTCCGCAATGTGAAAGCCGGTCGGCCGGTCTTCAAACAGCAGATAAGCCTTGCCGTCCGGAGCGGTGTAACCGCCGATATCGCGGCTTTGGAAGCCGAGCGGCTGGAAGCTGCGGATGAATTGATAGTGCCCGTCAATGGTTTTGCACGTAAACACGGCCACCCGGGCGAGGCTGTAAAAGCGGTTGTCAATATGGCAATACATGACATACGTGCGGGTAAGCCGGTTGAAGAACACCTTGGGCCGCTCAAGAATCCACGGGCCGTTGAACAGGCGGCGGTTGGGGCTGGCCAGGGCCACCACTTTGCGGCAGAAAATCCAATGGACAAGATCGGTTGACTTATAACAGCCGACGTACCTTTTATGGGGATCATTGTCCCGTGAACGGTCCTCGCCGAAAAGATAAAATTCCCGGCCCCGGCGGATGATGCAACCGCCATGCGCCTGCACAAGCCGATGGCGGTTATCCAGCCAGCGTGCCCCGGGCCGGATGATTCCGACGGGGCTCGCCGCCGCGGACACCGCGGCGATGGAAAGCAGCGCGGCAACGGTTGTTGGAAGCAGTTTCGGCGTGCGTGAAACGAGGCGATGAAGGATCATCATCAATACTCCGCGGATATGCCATTGATTGCGGCGCGGGTACATGCCCGGCCGACCCTTGCTTTCCACCACGGGTTTATTATGGCCGGTGGGCAGGAAAAAGTAAATAGTAATATGAATAATATTTCTATCAAATTACGACATACGCGGGCAAAAAAAAGCGGGCGGCGCCGGCCGCCCGCATGTACGGTCGCCGGAAAATTATTTCCGCGGCGGCCGGATGGTTGTCACCGCCTGAACCTGCAGTTTTACCGGGCCAATGAGGCCCGCGGCGTGCAGGTGCGACGTTTTCCAGTAATAGTTCCAGGTTTCAAAGGTGTAGCGGCCGACGGTGGGCCGCGGCGTACCGTCGATAACCCATTTTGGAAACTTCCGCAGAGGCCGGCCGACCCCGCCGCGCAGGCCGCCCCATTGTTCCGTGCTGGGAAGCTGGTCATCGCCGATGATGCGGTTGGCCCAGGTGTTGGTCACGGCGATTCGCAGGCGGTTGGCGCCGGCCTTTATTGCCGGGGTGATATCCACGGAGAACGGGGCATGCCACACCACGCCCAGGTTGTGCCCGTTCACCCATACTTGCGCCATATCCTTTACCGCGCCAAGGTTCAGAATCACGCGTTTGCCGGCGCCCATGTAGGCGGCGGGAATGCGCACGGTTCGGCGGTAGGTTCCGGTGCCGGAAAAATATTTAATTCCGGATTCGGGCGAAGTCGTCCAGGAGACCAGGTGGGCAAACCGTTTATGCGACGGTGCGCCCCAGCCGGGTGTAAAGGAAACCGCCCATGGACCGGTGATATGGTCCGGCGCCGGAACGGCCGGAACGTTTACCGTTGTCACCTGTGCGGAGGCAAAGTGCAGTGAATATGCACCGCCGGTGGCCGCGGTCAGCACCATGTTGCCGCGCCGGTTGAGCCGCAATGTCGCGTGGTCCGCCGGCCCGCCTGAACGGTGAACGGCAATGACGGAATCAAGGCCCGCAATCGGCTTTCGGAATACGACAAATACCGAGCCATGCGGCGCCATGGACAGCGGCAGGTCGGTGCGCCCGCCGACAATCCGGAATTGCGGATCCACGGTGCAGCGGCCGTTTTCCGGCTGCCAGAGTTCCGGGATTTTTCCCGCCAGGTTAAAGGACGCTGTAATGTGCACGGCACGATCGGCACGGTTGACCAGGAAATAGATATCCAGTCCCGGCGCGTGGCGGTGAATGGCCTGCACGGTCAGGCTGGGAATTGTCAGCAGGCTGTTCTCACGCAGATGGATGGTCCGCCGGCGGCCGTTGAGCGAATAGGTAACGGTCAGCTGTTTGACATGAAGATAGGCCGGGTCGCCGCCGAAATTATTGTTTTCCACGCGGATGATGATGCGGTTGCCGCCGTCCAGCATCACGCGATGCTGCAGAATAGCGGTGACATTGACCTTGCGACCGGCATGCGGCGCGGCATAAATAGCCCGGATAATTTTGAGTTTGCCGGCGGACGGGGTGACCAGCGAGAAGTCCGACGGAACGCCGATCTGCCGCAGCACGGCTGCGGTGGGCATGTTCCAGGCCACCAGGCCCTTGCCGAATTTATGCTCCTTGATGCTTTGCCCGTTGCAATCGCCCCAGACCCGCCTGCCGACAGCGGCGACGTCGGCATCGCATTGCGGATAATCCGTCAGACTCGGCGACACCGTGGGTTCAGGACCGATGACCACCGCACCCGCGGACACGAGTTTTTCGAGTTTTTCAGCCACCGCGGGCAGCATTTGCGGGGTGTTGGGCAGCAGCATGACGGCGTAGGATCGTCCATCCGGCAGCGTGATGCGTTTATCCCGCACCGTGGCTTTGCTGAATTGCGCCAGACTCAGCGCATCAATGGACAGACCCGGGGGAGTGAAATTAAGCGTGCAGACGTTGCATACCTGTGATCCCTGCTGGAGCATTGTCTGGCAGCGGTTGATGTAGCTGAAAAAGGCGATGCCGGGTTTGAACCAGGTTTCATTTTCGCCAAAATGCGTGCCCCACCATCCCATCAAAACACCGGGCCTGTATTTTTTATTAAGGGCTTCCTCCGCCCAGTCATGCAGGTAGCAGAAATTCACCCCGCTCAGGAATCCGCCGTTAAGCGCCGGCAGGAGGAAATCGGGTGTTTCCGTCAGGCGGCTGGATTGCGGGCCGCCGGTCAGCGTTTCGGCTCCCACGATCGTCCGGCCGTCGGCGCGGGCCGCGCCGGCGACATCGTAGCCTATGCCCGATCGGCTGGCGTTCCAGAATTCACCCATGGTAACGTTGCACGAGGGTGCGGCGGCAATGGTATTAAATGGACCGGTATACGGCTCAAGGCACATTTTCATGCCGGCTTTATCAATAAGCCGCCGATAAACGTCAAAATCATTTTTTACAAACAGCTGCGACACCGTTCGCGCCATGTCATAGTTGAACCGGGCGGAAAGCTGCGGGCTGCCGATGACCGTGCCGCTGAGCACGGGCAGCCAGGGGAGCGGGTCATAATGCCGCATATGCATAAAATCGCGCCGGAAGTTTTTTGTCCAGTTCTGCGGTCCGGCTTCGTAACTGTCAAACAGCAGGTGGTCAAAAGTGTGTCCCACATGGCCGCCCAGATGCCGCTTCAGGGCGTCAATGACATGGTCAATGTGGAAGGCGGCCGCCTTGGCGCTGAGTTTATCCGCCTCCAGCGAATGAACGGTGCCGTGCGGGCCCACCAGGCTGTCCGGCACGGGGTGATCCGTAGAGGCGGTGGAGGTGTAGCCGATGCGGAAAATCCGCCATTTACCCGCCGGTGCTTTCCAGGACAGCGCGCCGTGGGCGGTCATGTCCGAAGAGATGTTGCGAATTTGATCCGGCTGCACGACACCGGCTGCCGGCAGAGCAAGCACGCAGATGTCGCGGTAAAAGTTCAGCCGGGTCGGCGGGCGGGGAAGATTGATTTTCACCATTCCCGGACCGCTGGTGTTGGTGATGCTCCAGGTGACTGTTTTCATGGAGAGTTTGGGTGTGATCCATGGTCCGCCGCTGGCATCCCAGCCGGGGCAGTTTTCCATGCCCAGCTTCATGTGCAGTTTTTTGGCGGTTTTAACGGCATAGCGCACCAGCCGCCAGAACCGGGGGCTCCAATAGGCCACCGGCTTTTTAACGCCGCTGTTGCGGATATTGGAGGCGACACCCGCCTGCGAACCGATCGGGCAGATGGTGGCGCCGGCCACGCCGGCCTTTTTCATGGCGTGTAGATCCCGCCGGATGCCGTAGCGGCTGACGGTGTAACCCATCCAGTGCCACCATACATACAAGCGCCGTTGCAGCGGTGGAGATTGAAACTGGCGTTGCAGGCTT
>JAKAYZ010000171.1:0-1578 GCA_021816165.1 Planctomycetota bacterium
TGAACTTCCCGCCGGGACATAGGTACGCCCACGATCCAATCTCTCCCCAAGTTGCCGTCTGCGCGTTGTGTGCAAATATGCCATACTCGTCGGTCGCCATCGCGGGGGCACTGCCTACATACTCATACAAATTCACCCCACCGGCATACCCAATTGGGTCGCGCTGAATCCACCGGCCGAGGAACGGCATGTAATTTCTGTTGCGGACGTAATACCCCGCCCCTTCTGGATCGTACCGGTAACCAAAATAGATAATCTCATTGGCACCATAATCCGACTGCACATCATCATCCGTGAACCAGACGCCATCCGCACCGGGACCGGTGAAGATCAATGTGTTGCCGTAGGCATCCGTGTCATACGCCTCAACAACCGCGCCGCATTTATCGCGCCGGCACCGGCCATGCAGCATGGCTGCGGTACGGCGAACCGGGGATTTTTCGGATGGTGCGAGCTGACGGCGGCAGACCGGACCGTCTCGCGGCCTTGTGTCGTTGCGGCAAAGTTTTTCACCCAGTGCGACCATGCAGCTTTCCCAATCACGATCGGAATGATATATGGTGACGGCATTCTACCACAAATCCCCGGTTTACTAACCATCGGACATTGCCCAAACCGGAAATATCGCAGCGAATGCCGCTAATCCCACGCGATCCTCACATCCGTAACCAAGCCCCCGCCGGCAAGCCAGCTGACAGGCTTACAAAATTTCCCCGCAGGCCGGTAAGCCTGCGCCGCGGACGCCTTGCCACCGCTTTACCCGTTTTTCTAAAGTGCCGCCATCCCCAACACCATACGCCACGCCTCCACCTTCGCGCATATCTCCTGATATTCCGCCGCCGGATCGCTGTCCGCCACAATGCCCGCACCGCCGTAAAAAGTAAGCCCCCCCCCGTGAACATGCGCCGTCCTGATTGCAATATTCAGCGCACCATCCCCATTCGGACTGATCCATCCCATGTGCCCGCAGTAAATACCCCGCGGCCGCTTTTCCAACTCCGCGATAATTTCCATGGCCCGGATTTTCGGCGTTCCGCTGATCGAACCCGCCGGGCACATCGCCCCGATCATATCCCCCCAGCCGCCGACCCTGGCATCCAGTATTCCCTCTATTTCCGCCACCGTATGCCATATCGTCGGGTGCCTTTCCAGCAACCGGGCCTCCCGGACGTTTATACTTCCCGGCCGGCAAATCCTGCCCATGTCATTCCGCAACAAATCCACAATCATCGCCAGTTCTGCCTGGTCCTTATCGCTGGCCATCAATTGCCGCGCCGCGGCACGGTCCGCCTCACCATCCGATTGCCGCCGACGCGTTCCCTTGATCGGTCGCGTCAGCAGCATCCGCCCGTTCCGCCGGATAAACAGTTCCGGCGATGCCGACAATATGCAATGCCCCGCCCCGCCGAACTGAAATGAAAAAAAGGCGGCATAGGCCGCCGGATTAATCCCGCAGAGACGGCGGAAAATATCGCCTCCCACCTCCGCTGATTCCACCCGCCACCGTGCGGAAATATTCGCCTGATAATTATCCCCGGCGCCGATGTAAGCCAGCGCCCGCTCCACATTGGCGGTAAA
>JAKAYZ010000171.1:1588-6114 GCA_021816165.1 Planctomycetota bacterium
ACCGCCGGCGCACGCTGCGCCGGTGGATTTGATGCGCCGCCGCCCGCCGCTTGCAGCCGCGATAAAAGCTCGCCTATCCCGGCCTGTGCATCGCCGCCCTCCGGGGTTATGTGCAGCAGTTGCACGCTGTTTTGACGATGGTCAAACCGGTAATAATCCCGGAATAATTGCCAGCGAAACAGCGGCAATTCCGCCGCCGAGTCGGCAAAAAGCAGCGGCCGTTCCAGCATGACGCCTGCGTCATAGCTGATCCATCCAAGCCAGCCGAATAAATCCGGCAGCGGCGCGCCGGCCGTTATGGGCAGTTGCCGCATGAATAGTTGCCAATGCCGCAATGCATCATGCATACCCATCGGCGATTGCGGAAAGGCGGCCGCGGCCGCCGCCATCGGCGCCGCGGCACGGCAGGTCAGGCGGCATTGGGCGCCGCAACGCACCGCTTCCAGTGTAACCAGGGGGTTATAGGCCAGGATGGAAACAGTGCTTTCATCCAGCAGCAAGGCGATTTCAGGACTCTCCTTTTGGGCGGAAAGAAGCGGGAAAAGCAGCCGGTTGCCGCAGCCGGCGGCCAGGGGAACGGTATGTGAATGCAATTGCAGCGTCATGCCCCGCCAACATAAGGCCGGGTCGCGGACTGTGCCAGCGGCCGGCCGGCGTCAACCTGTTATTTTTACCGTTACCATGGTGGTGTCATCGGTCCGGCGGTTGAGCCCCACAAAACGCCGCGTTTCCCACATCATCTGCCGGCAAATTTGTTCCGCCGGAAGGTGCAGATGCCGCAGCAACGCCTCGCGCACGCGCTGGCGACCGAATTTTTCACCGCCAAAGTTCATCGCATCCGTCAGGCCGTCGGTATATACGAAAAGCACATCACCGGTCTGCAGCTGCACCACTTCCTTGCGGTACACTTCATCCGGCAATACGCCCACCACCATGCCGCCCGCGGTAAGTTCGCGGATTTGGCCGTTGCGCACCAAAAGCGCCGGTTCATGCCCCGCGGTGGAACAGGTAAGCTGGCGGGAGGCGAAATTCAGCACGCCGTACCATAGCGTGACAAACTCATTGCTGCGCGTATCCGCACAAACGGCCCGGTTCACCCGGGCGATAATCTCATCAAGGTCGTAAATATCAATCGCGTGCGCCCGCACCGCCGCACGTACACTGGCCATCAGCAGTGATGCGGGCAGGCCCTTGCCCACCACGTCCGCCACGGTAATCCCCACGCTGCCGGAGCCGAACGGGATAAAATCGTAAAAATCACCGCCGAGTTCAAAGCAGGGAATGTACAGCGCGGAAATATCAAAACCGGCGGCCCGCGGCGATTCCTGCGGAATCATGCGGCGCTGAATTTCCGCGGCAATCTGCACCTGCCGCTGCAATTGCTCGTTTTCCAGCGCCTCCTGCGCCAGGCGCGCGTTTTCAATTCCCGCCGCCGCCTGCGAGGCGATGGATTCCAGCAGCCGCACTTCAAAATCCGTGAATTCCCGCTGCGCGGCGGTGTACACCCGCAGCACGCCGATGGGGTGCCCGCGATACATCATGGCCGTGCACATCATGGAAACGATCCCCTCGCGCCGGGCGTCTTCCGGGTAGGCCACGCGCGGGTCGGTGGCCATATTGCCGATATAAACGGACTTGCCCGCCAGCGCCTCGCGGTCCACGCCGCTATTGCCCAGCGAAATCGGCCCTTTTTTCAGATACGCCGCGGAAAGATTATGCACGCTTTTTATCAGCAGTTCTTCACGGTGTTCATCCAGCAGGCGCAGGGAGCAGGCTTTGGCATCCATGGCGTCGGCTACCGCCGCGGTCACGCGGTCCAGCGTCTGCTGCAAGCCGCGCGCATCGGAAAGCAGCCGGGACACGTTAAACAGCGTGGAAAGTTCCACAATCCGCCGGCGGAGTTGCATTTCCTGTCCGCACAGCCGCGAAATGGCGTTGGCCATAAGGTACAAAAACTGCACGCTGGCCGTTCGCCGCAGCAGGCTTTCCTGGTTCAGCGCTTCCACCAGCGTTCGCACCTGGGCCGGCGGCAGGTTTAATTTTTCCGACAATTCCTTTACGGCCGCGGCCCGCAACGGCGCCGCCTTTGCCGGTTCAATCACAATGCTGCCGAAGCGCACTCCGTCCACCACGATGGGCGCGGAAAACGGCTGATCCAGATCCGCATCCCCTCTTTGGTTGCGCGCCTCGGCTATTGCGGCGGAGCGCGAAACAAAACGCTTGCTCAGCGTGGTTTGTGTCAGCGCCGCCCCTTCCTGGTTTAAAATCGTCGCCTTAACCCCCGCCACGGATGCCAGTGCATCCTGAATATCCTGCAGCGTGGATTGATCAATATAATCCGTCAGGCGCGGCGCGGCCGCCGCGGACCCGGCGCCGGATGCCGTCAATCCTGATCCAGCCGGCGCGGCGGCGGGCGGTTCCGGCGGAATATCCATCCCCGGTGCTTGTACCGTATTTGCAGGCAAAGAATCGGATACGCTCATCAGATGGCTCGCCAATGACGGAAAAACAATGTGCGCCGCCGGGTCAGGCCGCGATCTTCACCCGCGGCAAATCCCGTGCCCGGCCGGCACGGCGATGATTCAACGCATGCAAAAACTGTGCATTGCAATCCGCTCACGGTTTGGCTCCGTGCGCCGCGGGCGCGTGCCCCAGCCATGCCTTGCTTAATATCGCCGGCCATATTCCGCCGTTCCGCCATTTGGCCCATTCATTGAGTATTGCTTTTACCTTTGCCGGTTGGCCGTTCTGATACGCCACGTAAGCCGCAAGGAACGCCCCGGTGGAGCTTTTTTCCTTTAACAATCCGGCAAGATCCTTGTTCACCGCGGTCACGGTGATCGCCGGCAGCATTTTACGCAGGTTATAATGGACGGCCGTCAGTTCGGCATGCCGCTGGAAAACAAATTTCAGATCGTAGGCCGCCGTGCCATAAAGGCCCGCGGCAAGCTCCGCATGCGCCCGGCCGATGATTGCCAGCGGATCGGCCGGATTCACCAGCATCGCCGCCTGGAAGCTGTCCATCGCGCGGACAAATTTTCCCTTTTTCAACGCGACCTGCCCGGCGGCCATCTCTTTGTTAAATTCTCCCGGCGCCGCCCCAACGAGGGAATTCAGCACATGTACTTTTTGTCCGGCCTGCAGCGCCTGCACAACATGGTTCGGAATCAATCCGCTTTCGGCCTTCAGCAGGTTCCCTGTTCCCGGCGCGGTATATTTCGTCGCCTTGCCTTTCGCATGGGACGTTCCCGCCGGGCCGCCGGCAATACTGTTGCGTGCATGCCTCGCGTTAAGCGGTGCAATGGGCAGCCCGGTAATCGGGTCCACGGTCAGCATTTGGGCGCCGGTTCCCGTGGTGGGCGCCAACGTGGTAAGGGACATCGCGGTTTTACCCGGCAGGCCCGGCGCGGTGATAATGGATTTACGGCCCGAAGAAAGTTCCGCGAGCAACCGTTGATATAAATCCGCCGCCGGTCTGCTGTTTGGCGCCACTTGTGAACCCGCCAGTGAATTAATCGGCTGGCCCACCCGCGATATCAATCCGCCGCCCTTCACCTCGCTGCCGACGCGGTTGCCGTGAATGCGGCTGCTGACGATAAAATCATTCGGGCGAGCCGGTTTGTTGGCGTTGCCTTCCACGGCTGATCCATTTTGCCCTTTGCCCGCGGCATGTAAAACGCCGGTTGCATTCGGATTAACCGCTTCCTGAATTCGCACTTGGCGCAGGCCGAAAAGCGAACTCACCGGACTGCTGCCGGTAATAAGCCCGCCATCCGCCGGTCCGGGTGTGAAGTTATACAAGCTGCCGGCGGGCAGGGCGGAACCAAGATCACCGTAAGGCAAACTTGTCGGCGGACTCACCAGGTCATTTGTCCACGGATTGCTTAAGTATGCCGGATTCACCGGCGTGGTTGCAGCGCCCAGCGCGTTCTGCCCCAGCGGCGTGGCGGAAACATAATTCGTCTGACCGTTCACCAATTGACTCGCGCTGAGGCTGCTAATTCCCGCGCTTACCGCATTTACCCGTGATAGTTCCGCCGCTCCCGGCGGTACCTGCGAGTTGACAAATGGCGACTGCGTAAGCTGCGGAATACGCGCATAGCTCGTGCCGCCGCCGGGCAGTGGCACCGGCACCACCTGGTAATTAAGCCGGGCGCCGCCGGAGTTCATCACACCATAGGCGTTGGCATTTTGCGGAACATAGCCCGGAACCGGGTTATTGCTGCCGCCGGAGCCTACCTGATTGCTGGCATCCAGCGATTGGCCCTGCTGTACCTGAACCTGCCCGAAAACCGGCGCCGCAACCAAGGCCGCGGCCATTACCGCACCGGCGGTAACGGCCATGGCCCGCAGTAAAGTCAACCGCCTCGGACCGGAAGTGAATGCATGCATAGGTTTACCTGTCATAAAGCACCTCGCGATTCAGGTACCGCAACGTCCGAATGAAAGACCGGCTGTCCGGGTACCTATAACCATTATATCGGCTCCATCTGCCTGAAAGGTACTATTTTAGAATACCTGACTAA